>JARLGN010000482.1 GCA_031292775.1 Acidobacteriota bacterium
ATTGAGAACGCGACTTCGCTCGACGACCTGACCCCGCGGCAGATTGTGACGGAGCTCGATAAGTACGTGGTGGGCCAAGCCAACGCCAAGAGGTCGGTGGCCGTGGCGCTGCGCAACCGCATGCGCCGTCAAAAATTGACGCCGGAATTGGCCGAAGACATCCTTCCCAAAAATATCATCATGATCGGACCGACCGGCGTGGGCAAAACCGAAATCGCCCGCCGCCTGGCGCGTCTGACGAATTCACCTTTCCTCAAAATTGAAGCTTCGCGCTTCACAGAAGTTGGCTATGTTGGACGCGACGTGGAGTCAATGATTCGCGACCTGGTGGAAGTATCCATCGACATGGTGCGTGAGGAAAAGGTGGATGAAGTCGCGGAGAAAGCCGAGCAGAACGCCGAGGAGCGATTGCTCGATCTGCTCCTGCCGCCTCCCGCCCTGATGCGAAAACAGGAAAAGGCCCCAGTGGAAGGCGAGGATGGCCGCGCTGCGTCGCACGAACAGTTTCAGCGCACGCGGGAAAAGCTCCGCGCCCAGCTTCGCGAAGGCAAGCTGGACGAACGGGAAGTGGAAGTGGAGATACGCGACCGCAGCACGCCTGCTTTCGAGATCATCTCCGCACAGGGCGTGGAAGAGATGGATATCAATATCAAAGATATCCTTCCCGGACTCTTCGGACAGCGCACCAAGAAACGCCGGATGCATGTTACCGAAGCCATGGAGTACCTGATCCAGGAAGAGGAAAACCGGCTGATTGACATGGACCAGGTCACGCGCACAGCGGTTGAGCGCGCCGAGCAGTCGGGCATCATTTTCCTGGATGAAATCGATAAGATTGCGGGGCGCGAGCGTGGTGCAGGCGGACCGGACGTAAGCCGCGAGGGCGTGCAGCGCGATATTTTGCCCATCGTTGAGGGTACCACCGTCAACACGCGCTACGGCATGGTTCGTACCGACCACATCCTGTTTATCGCCGCGGGCGCGTTCCATGTTACCAAGCCTTCCGACCTGATTCCCGAATTGCAGGGCCGCTTTCCCATCCGGGTGGAGCTGCATTCCTTGACCACGGATGATTTTATTCGCATCCTGAAGGAACCCAAGAGCGCGCTGGTAAAACAATATGTGGCGCTGCTGGAAACAGAAGGAATCAAACTGAGCTTCACTGACGACTCGCTGCAGGAAATTGCCAAGTTTGCAGCGGCCGTAAATGAAGCGACTGAAAACATCGGAGCGCGGCGGCTGCACACCATCATGGAAAAGTTGCTGGATGAGATTTCCTTTGAGGGCCCTGACTTAAAGAAGAAAGTCGTGCGCATCGACGGCGCATACGTCCAGAAGCAATTGACCGACATCGTCAAGAATCAGGACCTTAGCCGATACATCCTGTGAAACCTAATCCTCGAATGCGGCGAGCGGCCGCCACCAACTCCAGCTATCACCGGACCCTGCCGAAACGCATTGTTCAAGCGCTGGTATTGGCGTCCGCAGTGGGTTGCCTGTTCGGATGCGGCGTGCAGGGAACTCCCCATCCTCCGCGCCTGGAGCGGCCGGCGAAGATCACCAATCTTGCCGCTGTCCAAATCGGCCAAAGCCTGGAAGTCCGTTTCACCCTTCCCAAAGAGACCACGGATGGCGAGCGCTTGACGAAGCCTCTGGAAGTAGACATCCTGCGCGCCGTCGTGCCCCAGGGTTCGGGCATCTCCCATCTGCCCGCCCCGGAGGTCTGGACTCACCTGATCCGCGAAGAGTGGTTGCCGTATGCTCAGGGCGAAAACGTTTCCTACTCTGTGCATTTGACTGAGCGGGAGTTTCACGGCTGGCAGGGACAAACGCTGGTGGTGGCAATCAGCACGCTAACGCGGGGGCTACGGCATCGGGCCATTGAAAGCGAGCCCTCCAACTTTGTTGATGTGCCGATCTTCGACGTCTCGGAACCCGTCGTGAACGTCAAATGCGTGGTCACTGAAAAGGCCGTGGAAGTTCAGATTCCTGCACCCCAACGGACGATCAGCGGCGCGCCCGTCCGTGACCTTGCCGGATACCGCATTTATCGCAGTTCAACGGGACAGGCAGGCAACTTCGAGGCGGTGGGGGATACGGTTAGCTCCCCCTACCGCGATGGCCAGTTCGAATTCGGTCAAACGTATTATTACCAGGTGCGAGCGCTTTTTGGTAAGCCCGGCCACCTGGCAATGAGCGATGGCTCGCAGATCATGAAGGTCCCGGTTCGAGATATCTTCCCGCCGGCCCCGCCACAGGGGTTGCAAAGCATCTACTCGGCAGGCGCCGTGGAGTTGGTGTGGACGGCCAATACCGAGGCGGATATGGCAGGGTATAACGTCTATCGCCTGGACAATGAAACAGCGCGGCGGGTGAACAAGGATCTTCTGCGTACGCCCATCTTCCGCGATACCACTGCCGCACCCGGGAAAACTCTCACCTATTATGTAACGGCCGTGGACCTTTCCGGCAACGAGAGCAAGGCGTCGGCCAAAGAAGAAGTAGAAACGAAATAGAAGGTCAAAGGTTGAAGTTTAAAGGGTAAAGGTTGAAGGTTAGAGAAGGATGATCACCAGCCTTTATCCTTAACCCTTTAGACTTTAGCCTTCCAGAATTTAATACTAACATTGGAAATATAAGAGCTGTGACGCTTTCGAAGGATTAGGGACTCGCCCTCGTGGGGACGGCCGCGGCCGCAGTCGCGGGTGCATGGGCGTGGAAAACCGTTCAACGCTGGCGGCGCAAAAGCCCTGACGAGATCGAACGCCTGCGTCGACTGGGCGTGAACGCTTGCGGACGTATTATCGCTGGTAGAATCGTTGAGATGGTGGAGCCCGTGGCTGACGGCCCCGCCGGACCTATTCTGCTCTATGATTACGAAGTGGCGGGCGTTACATACGAGGCGGCGCAGGATGTGAGTGCTCTGCCGGAAATAGCCGCCGCAGCGCAATTCCTTCCCGGCCAAACCACTGACATTAAATACGATCCAAGACAGCCAACCAATTCAATCCTCGCGTGTGAAGTGTGGTGTGGCATTCCCGATCTGGAACCTAACCGGACCGCCATCGCCGATCGCGGAGAAGAACCCAACCTGCCTTCCACGGATGAGCATCGATAAGCGGGATTCAGCCTGCAAGGCAAGATTTTCCCCGTTTCAAGCAACCACCCGGCTTAAGTTGCCTATCCATGGAATGGCCCTTGCGACTGCTCAACAAATCCTGGCGCCAACTATTTAACACCCAAGCAGTTACAACCAAGCCCGCAAATGCCAGCGACGGCATTCCGGTTGCTTCCAGAGAAGATGCAACAGCAGGGGCAAGCATTACCGCATCGGCCGGCCTGTTGTTGCTGGTCTCGATCATCGGCCAGTTCCACAAAAGGTTAACACCTTTCGCAAATCATGTTCGATGAGGTGGACAATGTCCATATCTGGCGTTTCTTCAAGCAGCTCCTTGAGTCAAAGTTTGCAATCCTGGCAGGCGAAGGCTCAGAAGATTGAAACCGAGTTTCAGCAACTTGGGCAGGACCTTCAAGCGGGGAACCTCAGCCAAGCCCAATCGGATTTCAGCACGCTGAGTCAGAATTTTTCGGGCTCCGTGCAAAGCAACAGCACCCTATCCCAGGCGTTCAGCTCTTTGGGAACGGCGTTGCAGTCCGGAAACCTGTCAGCCGCGCAGACGGCCTACTCAACACTTCAACAGGATGTCCAGCAAACCGGCGCGGGTCATCATCATCACCATGGGGGGAGCAGTTCACAGACTACCAGTTCCTCCACGAGCAGCACTTTATCGCAACTGTTCAGCACTTTGGGATCGGCCCTTCAAGGCGGGAATTTGTCCTCCGCTCAGACGGCCTATTCCACTCTCCAGCAAGACCTGCAGCAGCTTGGCGTGGGTGTGAGTGCCACCGCGCAGTTGGCTTCCAGTGCCGTCAGCCTTTTGGGATGATCGATAGGCACCTTTGGCGACCTTGCTGGGGAATTTGTGTTGGGGTCGCAAGCCCATCAGGTTTGCGGCCCCCCAGCGTTCCATCTTCGGGTTCAGTTATCCGCCCATGCCATTCTTCCATCTCGCGGGATTGCCCCGTCGGCAAACGGACCACCGGCTTGATTGGCCAACTGATTGGCCAACTGCTCTTGCCTGTTATAACCATTCTCGACTATAGTGCCGTTCAGGCTGAGGATGACTCGGGAACAACAACTCGAAGAACTTCGACGTCGCCACACGGAGGCCGAAGCGGGTGGTGGTGAGGAACGGCGCGCTCGCCAACACGCCGAAGGCAAGCTCTCCGCGCGCGAGCGGATTATCCTGCTTTTTGACGAAGGCACCTTTGAGGAAATCGATAAGCTCGTCGAGCACCGTTGCCAGGATTTTGGCATGGACCGCCAACGCATTCCGGGCGATGGAGTGGTGTCAGGTTACGGAAGAATCGACGGGCGCCTGGCCTATGCCTTTGCACAGGACTTCACCGTATTTGGCGGCTCACTCAGCGAAGCCAATGCCGCCAAAATCTGTAAGGTGATGGATCTGGCGATGAAGGTTGGAGCGCCGGTGATAGGCCTGAACGATTCCGGGGGCGCGCGCATCCAGGAAGGTGTGGCGTCGCTCGCGGGCTATGCC
>JARLGN010000483.1 GCA_031292775.1 Acidobacteriota bacterium
GCGAAGGCAACAAAACGTCACAATCCCGGGCCACCCCAACACAACCGTGGTTAGGGCGTTTATTAACCAGGTGTCCGACTGCCCCGTCATCCGCTCGAAATGTCCTGGTCAGTCCGCAGCGCAGACCGCCGGATTTGCGGTGTGCGGCTCTTCGTTGACGAGGGCGGCTCAATGTTACGCCGTGGTACCTGACAGGGAAGAGACGCGGACCACTGAATCGGTGGTCCGCGCTACGTGCTTTGATTGAGATAGTTGCGTCGATATTTCCATGTTGAGTTCTGAGCGCGATGCAAAGCCATAAATCCTGAATCCTCGCCGATCGGCCGAACTGATTGTGTTAGAGTCTGAATCTGCGGCATCGACGCCAGGGCAAACCAAATGTGAATTTCAGGAGAGACACTTCCATGATGAATCGCAGACGGTTCTTGAGGAACGGTGCGCTCGGTATAACCACAGCCGCGGGCGCGGCCGGAATGGGCGGCGAGGCTCGGGCAAGCAGCGCGTCCACTGACGGAGTCCATTTTCATCAGACGGGGTTTGACGCCAACCCCGCGGGTTGGACCGCCTGGAGCGTCCGGGCGGAGACTGCGCCTCGGACCTTTGTTGATCCGGCCGTGTCCCGTGGCGGCTCCGGCTCGCTCGGAGTCTCCGGAGACGGGAACATTGCCGCTTTTGGTGGCTGGCAGCGCACCATCACCGGCATCAAGGAAGGTGCGTGGTATAGGTTCGTGGCCCACTACCGGGCCGTCGGCGTCACCAGCGAGAATTGGCAGATCGTTCCGGACCTTTACTGGCAGAAGCCAGACGGCCAGCAGATCGGAAATGACGACCGCGTGGATTACGCCGCCCGTTCCGTGCGTAAAGGCGAATGGACAGAAGTGAGTCTCGAGGTCCCGGCGCCGGCCGGGGCAACCTACGTCGTTCTGGAGCTTTTCCTGGCCCACGCGGCATTGGGCATCGTATGGTGGGACGACATTTCCTTCGATGCGATCCCTGCGCCACAACCGCGCAAGGTGACAATCGCCACGATCAACCTGAAGCCGTCGAATACGGGCACGGTCACTGAAAGTGTGCGGCAGTTCGTCGAGGCGGCGGAGCGTCTGGCTCCCGCTCACACCGACCTTATTGTGCTGCCCGAGGGGATCAGCGTGGTGGGTGTGGACCCGAGCGGCCTCATCTGCGGGCAAGTTGCCGAGCCGGTGCCAGGCCCCACCACCACCCAACTGGGGGAATTGGCCCGCGCCAAGCACTCCTACGTTGCCGCCGGCCTCTATGAGCGTGAACGCGGCGCCTCATACAACACTGCCGTGCTCATTGGCCGCGAGGGCAAGCTGGTAGGCAAGTATCGCAAGGTGTTCCTTCCGCGCGGGGAGATGGTGCAATTGACTCCGGGAAATGAGTTCCCTGTCTTCACCACGGATTTCGGCACGGTCGGGATCATGATCTGTTATGACGTGTATTACACGGAGCCGGCGCGCCAACTCGCTCAGCGAGGGGCGGAAATCATCCTGCTGCCGATCTGGGGCGGGGACCAGACGCTGGGGGCCGCGCGCGCCATCGAGAACCAGGTATTCCTTGTCAGCTCCGGCTACGATTACCCCACCTACATCATGGACAACAACGGAAAACCGATCGCCGAAGCGCGCGAGCGCGGAACCGCAGCGGTGGCCACCATCGATTTGAATGCGCCCAACTTCTATCAAGGGATAACTGACTGGAAAGACCGTCTTCTGCGTGAGTACAGGCCGGAGATCGTGAGGAATTTCCTGTATTCAGGCGGAAAGGCGGAATAAGGAACCCTGATTTTACCTCAGAGCAGCGAATTCGTAACTTCGAGCCAGATAGCCCCGTTCAGATGGTTCCGCCGCTGCGAATAATTCAGCTTGCAGCGGCGCTGGCCCTTGGCCGAATGGCATTCGGCCCCCCGCCGGCCCCCTAACCCCTGACCCCGAATCCCGATTCCGGTCTGTACGGGACAAATGCTATCGGGTAAGATAGGCGTTTCTATCAAAATTGTACTGGGAGATGAACGCCGACATGCGCAATGTAGTGATTATTGGTTCGGGATGCGCGGGCCTGACCGCCGCCATCTATGCGGCGCGGGCCAATTTGAAGCCGCTGCTGATTCGTGGAGTGGAAGCCGGCGGGCAATTGACCCTGACCACCCTGGTGGAGAACTTCCCGGGGTTCCCCAAAGGTGTCCAGGGGCCGGAATTGATCGATCTAATGCAGAAGCAAGCCACCGAGTTCGGCACGGAATTCCTGGAAGGTAACGTGGAAAAAGTTGACCTTTCCAAACGGCCCTTCGTGCTTGACGTGGGCCATGAGCGGTTGGAAACCAAGACCCTCATCATTGCCTCAGGAGCGTCGGCCAAACTTCTGGGTCTGGAATCCGAACGCAAGTTGCTGGGGCATGGAGTCTCCACTTGCGCCACTTGTGACGGCTATTTCTTTCGCGGAAAGGAAGTTGTGGTGGTGGGTGGCGGTGACACTGCCGCGGAAGATGCGCTGTTCCTTACGCGCTATGCCACCACGGTTAACATTGTTCATCGCCGCGACCAGTTGCGCGCCTCCAAGATTATGCAGGACCGCCTTCGCCGGAACGACAAGATCAAGTTCATCTGGAATTCCGCCGTGGAGGATATTCTGGATGCCGACAAGCGCGAGGTATCGGGGATAAAGCTCCGTAATCTCAAGACGCAGGAAGAAGCCCTCAAACCGGTGGACGGGGTCTTTATCGGGATCGGGCATGAGCCCAACACCAGCTTGTTTCGCGGGCAATTGGAGGTCGACGACCTGGGATATCTTGTTACCCGCGAAGGATCGAAAACCAACATCCCGGGCGTTTTTGCGGCTGGCGACGTGAAAGACCGCGTTTACCGGCAAGCGATCACCGCGGCGGGATCGGGCTGCATGGCGGCGATTGAGGCTGAAAGGTTCTTGGAAGCAGAGAGCTGAGAGAGAAGCTCCATTCTTGGGAGCAGGCGTAGGCACAAACGCACACCAATTTTGAGCCCAGGGAGGCATGGGTGATAAAAATCAGCGTCCTATACCCAAACAACAAGAACGTCCGATTCGATATGGGCTATTACATTGAGAAGCACATGCCGCTGGCAATTAAACTCCTAAGTGCGCATCCCGGCTTCAAGGGTGTTTCAGTCGAGCGCGGGCTTGGGGGCGCTGCTCCCGGCACAGACGCTGCATACGTAGCAATGTGCCACTTTCTATTCGACTCGGTCGAGAACTTTGGGGCTGCCTTTGAGCCCAACGCGAGTGTACTTCAAGGTGATATACCGAACTACACAGACGTAGCGCCGGTTATTCAGCTCAGCGAAGTTCTCATGTACTCGATAGGTGGAACCTGCGAATGATTCTCGCGGCTGTCTAGTGGCTATGGACAGGTGAGTTCTTTCCTGCCGCTGAGGTTTCACAACGGGTCCCAATCCAAACGAGACCACTAGTCCCAGAACCCTTTGCTTGTATTCCGCTTCAACAAATTGTAAGGTTCCATTCTTAAACCATGTTGCGTTCTCTCCTGCTCTATCTTTCCGAACTCGACAGTCCCAAGAAACTCCTTACGGGTAACCCGCTTGGACGCCGCTTGGCCTCGCGATTCATTGCCGGTGAGGAGTTGGATGATGCCCTCCGCGTTGTCCGTCGGCTCAATAGCGAAGGGTTTAAGGTGACGCTTGATTGCCTGGGCGAGAGCGTCCACGAAGCCGCTGCCGCCGACGCGGCTTGCCAGACTTACCTGCAGCTTCTTGACCGGCTCGCGGCCGAGAAACTTGACTCGCACGTCTCCGTGAAGCTCACTCAATTGGGCTTGGCCATTGACGAAGGGTTGGCGCGGCGCAACCTTGCACGCCTTGCGGAAAGCGCGGCGCGGCACAACAATTTTGTGCGGGTCGATATGGAAGGCTCGGCATTTACCGACTCCACACTTCGGGTGTTCTGTTCCGTGGACGCACCGCGCGAGGTGATGGGAATCGCCATCCAGTCATACCTCCGCCGCACCGATGCTGACGTGGACGAGCTGCTCAAGCGCGGGGTGCGAATCCGGTTGGTAAAAGGTGCCTACAAGGAACCCCCGGAGATCGCTTTTCCCAGCAAGCGCGATGTGGACCTGAGCTACCGACGGCTCACGGAAAGGCTTCTTACCAGCGGGATTTATCATGCCATTGCCACTCACGACGAACGGATCATTGCCGCCACGGAACAATTTGCGCGCACACATGCGATCCCGCCGGAGAAGTTTGAATTCCAATTGCTTTACGGCATCCGGCGGCAACTCCAGCGGGCACTGATCAAGGAAGGCTGGCGTGTGCGTCTGTACGTTCCTTACGGGCAGGAGTGGTATGCTTACTTTATGCGCCGGCTCGCGGAGAGGCCGGCCAACGTGCTATTCCTGATGCGCAACCTCTTCCGGGCTTGAAAAGGCAGAGACAAGCGACGAACTGATCTGTCACGAGCTTTGATAGCAGGTCTGCACGACTTGCCTGCTCGTGACTTGTCATTTGTCACTGAACTTATGAATTATCCCGAGGCTGTTCGTGAATTCGCGCGGTATGTGGCGCTCCCGGTGGAGCAGATCCGCCTGGACGTGGCGGCCCTGCTACTGGCTCGTACCGAGTACCCGGCGCTCGACCTCGCCGCACAACTGAAGCGCCTGGACACATTGGCGGCTCGCGCGGAGTGCGACCCCGGCCTGTCACCCCAAGTCAACATCGCCAGCCTGAATCAACTCCTTTACGACGAGGAAAAGTTCGCCGGCAACGATGAAGATTACGATGACCCCCGCAACAGCTACTTGAACGATGTTTTGGATCGCAAGGTGGGCATCCCCATTACCCTGTCGCTCGTTTACCAGGAGGTCGCGCGCCGATGCGGCCTGCCCGTTGTGGGCGTGGGATTCCCCGGCCATTTCCTCGCGAAGTACATCACCGCATCAGGAGAGATCCTGTTGGATCCGTACCACCGCGGCGTTACTGTGAGCGTTCAGGAGTGCGAAGAGAAGTTGAAAGCCCAATTCGGGGAGGAGGCGGAGTTCCGGCCGACTTATCTTCAGGAGTCATCAACCAAGCATATCCTGACCCGCATGTTGAACAACCTGAAAGGTGCATTCTTCCGCCGCAAGGACTTCGCCAGGGTTCTGATGATGATCGAAATGGCTCTGGCGGTTGACCCTGCCTCGCGCCAGGAGATCCATGATCGCGCCATGATTTACTTTCTCATCAGGCGCTATGGGGATGCGATGGCCGATCTTCGCTACTATCTCAGCATTTCCCCCCCTGACGACCACCAGATCCGGAGCGTGCGGACCATGATGCACCGGATTCAGGCAATGCATAACTGAGAAGCAATCCCCCCGACAAACAAAATCATTTCTCCATACCAAGCCCTTGAAAAGCTCGGCGGGGCGTAACCGCTGTTTCTATTCTGTTGAGGGAAACACTGCGAATACTTGCGCTTTGGAAGAAATGGCGGAGAGGGTGGGATTCGAACCCACGTGCAAGTTTCAAGGGCAGTAACTTATTGATTCTACAAAACGGCACAACCGCTAAATTCGCCAGAAACGCCAATCGGAGGTACACGGCGGGTACACCACGACTACGTGGAATAAACGTAAATAGCCTATCTCCTGCAAGCGGGATCGATTTTGAGTTTCCAGCTCGCTTACCGCCGGATACGATTGCTTCGTAGAAATGGGTGCCACCCCTAAGCAGATTGATTTTACATGGTAGGCGCACCGGCAAGGTGTCCATTCTTGCCATGTTTTCCCCCTTAAATGGTGCCCGTCGATAACCCCTTGCTTTTTGCGCCTTTGTTGGGATAAATGCCTCGGCGATCCAGCCGCGGGTACCACTTATTGAGTTTTTGCCATTGAGGGTTTTCCCTACCCGTGAAGTGGAGGCAGAATCCCTGGAAGAGGTAAGACGAATACGCCAATTCCGGAGGCCCTCGTTTCCTCATCTTCCACCGCATCCATCGATATCAGACTCACATTACCGGAAACAAAGCTCATCACCGAATCGGCCC
>JARLGN010000063.1 GCA_031292775.1 Acidobacteriota bacterium
ATCGCCCAAGCCAGGAGCGTGGGTTCCTTGAGGGAAACAACTCGCCGCGATGCCCCATTCCTGCCTCCAAAGGCCACCCGCTGAAGTTCCCCTGTTGGCGCGTCCAACCGATAGATTCGGGCGTGGCTCAACCGCTCGCGGTCAGCCAATCGCGACAAGATCCCTCCCAGCACTGATTCCACATCAAGGGCCCCGGCCAGCGCGGCGTTGACCTCCACCAATAAAGAGAGTTGGTGAGTCCGGGTTTCCAGTTCTGTGCCTGAACCGGCGACGAGGTGAGTAGACGCAAAGGCTGATTCCTGGGATCCGGGCAGGTGCACGGAACTCTGCGGGAAAGTGACCGTCTGGCTATGACCAGGCACCATTGTAGCCATCCTGCTCCTTAGTTACGGCGAACCTGCCGCCGTGACGACGAGTGTCCGTTCATCTTTAGTCCCCACTCTCACGCGCGTAGCCGGGCAGCCTTACGGAGCAACAAGCGACAGTTCAACCCGTACATACCCGGTAACCCACTTATTATCCTTCGGCAAAACACAGGTTAAACTTGAGCAATCATGGAAAGTTACGGTGAGTCAGGAAGGCAGTGCGGATATTGGGCAGGGCACAAGATCGCGGAATCCCGGCGGCAGGAGGAAGCCGGGATTCCGTTACTATTCGAGGTTTTCAGACAAGTTCTAGACCGTCTGGGTCACAATATTCAGCGAGCGGGGTTTATCCGGGTCAAGTCCCTTAATCTCCGCCAGCAACGCCGCGAAGATCTGGCCAGGCACGATGTAAGGTATGGGCGAATAGATTTCGGGCGTTCCGCCTGGAATCCGGATGATGCGGTTAGCGGACGCAATGCCTGTTTTGGCGCCCGTGATGGCCACCACCTCAGCACGTAACGCACGTAGTCGCTTGGTCAATTCGCGCATGTGGTTGAAGGTTTTGCCCGGTGGCATAAACACGAACGCCGGGAAGTCGCGTTCAATCAGCGCAATAGGTCCATGCACAAAGTCCGCCGCCGAAAATCTTTCGGCGATCACGTAGCACGTTTCCATGAGCTTAAGCGAAAGCTCGAACGCATTGCCATAATTGATGCCACGTCCCACCACCACGCAATGATTCATGAAGCGGTAACGCTGCACCAGGTCGCGCAACTCAGGGATTAGCTTCAGCGTTTCCGTGACGCGGTCGGGAATTTCGCTGACGCTGTCCAAACTGATGGACGTGCCCAGCGCCGCGGCGAGCAGGTAGAAAAGCATCAACTGGCCCGTATAAGTCTTGGTGGCGGCGACGGAATGCTGCCGGCCCGCGTGCACCAGGAAGACGTCGTCGACCATCTTCGCCATGGGCGAATCCTTCTCGTTGGTGATGCCGACCGTGTACCCGCCCTGGCGTTTGGCGGCCTCAAGAACCAAATTAATGTCCGTGCCTTCGCCTGACTGCGAGATCCCCACCACCAGCGCCTGCCGGTAATCCACCTTGGCCCGATAGAGGGTATGGACCGACGGCGCCGCCAGTGAGGCTGGAATACCTGTGGTGATCTCCGTCAGGTAGCGGCCAAAACGCGCCGCATTGTCCGAAGTTCCCCGCGCCACCAGCACCACCATGCGGAAATTCTGCTGCCGCGCAAACTTCGTGAATTCCAGAACATGCGCACGCTCAGCTTGAAACGTATCCCGAAGGGCCTGCGGTTGCTCTAGAATTTCCTTCAACATCAGTGACATAATTACCCCATTCAGCGGTAACTCCGCTTCGCCCCTTTGAGGCGAAATTGTCCTTCCACTACAGCTAGAATCATAAGCAACCCAGTTGCCAGGAGCAATAGAGATTGGACAATTTGCCGCTAGCGATTGCACCATTGCCTTGATGATCCGCTCTCGTCCTACCCGCTCTTTGCATCTGCTTGGTTCGTGTCACTCGTCACTGGTCACTTGTCACTGCCTTTCTCCGCTGCGCCAAAGTGTCACCCCATCAGTCACTTGCTTGACTTTGCTATTCCTGAGTCGCATACTGCGTCACAATTTAGTAAAGCCAACAATACGCGTCATTGATGCTACGAGGTTAACTCATGTTCCGGCGTCGTTTCATTCTCACCTTTGGATTTCTCCTCACATTGGGCTGGCTGAGTATGTCACCGGTTCGAACTCCCGCCGTCCCTGGCCGCGAAAAGAAACCCTCTCCTGAAGCCGCCAAACCCGCACCGGGCGTAATCAAGTCAGAAGCCAACATGGTCCTGGTGAATGTGATTGCGACCGACAAGCAGGGGAATTATCTTCGCAACATGAAGCGCAAGGATTTTCACGTCTTTGAAGATGGCAAGGAGCAAACCATCACAAGTTTCTCCCGCGAGGCGGATGTTCAACCGGGCGCTCCCGCACGTCTGGGAGGGGGGCCCGAACGCGAGGAAACCTCCAATGTCATTAAGCCTATTGTTCCCGTGCGTCCCCGCTACATGGTGATCTTCTTCGATTGCGTGTTTCTGCCAGCCGAGTTCCAATTGTATGAACGCGATCAAGGGGTGAGATTCGTGGAAAGTACGGCTTCCCAAAATCGGCTGATGGCGGTTATGAATTTTGACGGCGACCTGCACCTTGACCAGGACTTTACGGCAAACAGCGACCTACTAAAGAAGGCCATCGAGATGCCAAGATTCTCACCTTTTGCCGTCGAACCGGGCAGCTCCAAGATGGTCTCTCAGACGCAGACCAATATTGCTTTTCACGCCGAGATGAGGGCTCTTCGCAACATTGCAAAAATGCTGGGCAGAGCCCCAGGCCGCAAGACGATGCTCTTTCTTTCCAATGGAATTGCCGCCTCGCCCGACCGCATGGAGGATTTTAACGACACCGTCAATGCGCTGAACCAAGCCAATGTCGGGGTGTATACCTTCGCCTCGCGTGGGTTGGAGGGGCCACGACTGGCGGATGCCTCAATTGGCCCAGTCGGTCGTGGATTCGGCCAAGGGGGGATCGGCTCAGTCCGAACCCCGGCTGGCCTTCGTGAATTGGCCGCAAAGACTGGTGGCATCGCCTACGTCAATAAAAACGATCTCCAAGCGGGGATGGAAAAGGTCTCCGAGGAGATAGACGAGTATTACATTCTCGGCTATGTCCCGCCCAACCCGGCTCACGACGGAAGCTATCACAAAATTCGCGTCAAAATCGACCGCCGCGACGCGGAGGTCCGCGCCCGCGAAGGCTATATCGATACCAAGAGCCCGAACCTGCTGGCGGGAAAGCCTGAAGGGCAAGTATTGGAGTCGCGGGCGGCAAGCACTGAAGCTGGCGGGATCCCCGTCAGCCTCACCACTCCATACTTTTACGTCCGGCCCGGCGTTGCCCGCATCAACTTGACCGCATCAATCCCCGTGGCCTCCATCGATTTCAAGAAGCATAGCGACGATTTCCATTCGCAGGTGGACGTGCTGGGAATCGCCACCCGCGCCGACGGTTCGGTAGCCGCTCGCTTCAGCGACGCCGTAAGCGTGGATTACAAAAAGGATGCGAAGCCGGTCAAGGACTCTCCCTTTTACTATGAGAATTCCTTCAAGATTGCTCCCGGCGAATACACGTTCAAGCTGGTGCTGAGCGCGGGAGGCGAGAGTTTCGGCAAGTACGTGGTACCGCTGATCGTGGAGCCGTTCACCGGCAAGGACTTTACGCTTAGCGGCCCCGCATTCGGCGACGCGCTGGCTCCTTACCCGATGGATTCCGCCGAACTCGACCCGGCATTGTTGGAGGGAAGCATTCCCATGGTCGCCAATTCCATGCAGGTTGTTCCCTCCAGCAGCAATCACTTTAAGAAGGGGAAGCAGGCGGTTGTCTACATGGAGGTTTACGATCCGCTATTGGCGGGCAGCCAGCCGGAGGAGGAATTTCTCTACAACATCGTGAACCGGAAGACCAATCAGAAGGTCTATAGCCCTCCGCCGATTCCCATAAATCAAAACGTACATCCCGGCAAACCGCGCGTCCCGGTAATCTTCTACCTACTCATCGACAAGCTGCCGCCGGGCGACTATCGAATCGAAATCCAGGGCCGCAATTCCGCCCACAACTTTTCACCCGTCCGCACTGGCGACTTTTCTGTTGAGTAAGAGCGGACAGGCCGCGGTCAGAAGATACTCGCTGGCAAGGGATCTGTTGGGACGATGAGTTAACGAAATGTGCAGGTCATATTCTGAAGGACGCAAGGGTGGCAGCGCGCAAGATCCATTAGCGGGGGGGCACGCTGTGGGCATAGACGCTAAAATAGATATCGGTTCCGGGAATGTGTCAGCCCGCACAGCGGGCTGGAGCGAAGGACACTTGTCATTAGCAAATAGGTTTGCTTATTCGCTCTTCACAAATTTCAGCGCGGCGGAATTAATGCAATAGCGAAGATGCGTCGGGGGCGGCCCGTCTTCAAACACATGCCCCAGATGCGCGTCGCACCTGGCGCATTGCACTTCGGTGCGTCTCATCCCATAACTCACGTCGGTTTTCACCTGGATATTCTGATTCGCCACCGGATCCCAGAAGCTCGGCCAGCCCGTGCCCGACTCGAATTTCTTTTGGGAATGGAACAGATCGGCGCCGCAGCACACGCACTGGAAAACGCCGTCTTCGTGGCAATCCCAGAATTGACCCGTGAAGGCGCATTCCGTGCCTCCATGACGTGTCACCTGGTACTGTTCCGGGGTGAGGATTTGCTTCCATTCCGCGTCCGACTTCACAATCTTTTCCATGCTCATCCCGCCCTCCCTGATGCGCGGCGCGCGTTCGAAGCTCTAAAAATACAATCTTCACCGCAGAGGCGCTAAGACACGGAGAAAAGACCTGGTGATTTCATATCTCTGCGCCTCCGCGTCTCTGCGGTGGGATGAATGAATAGCCCCGGCTTCTATTTCTTGAGGGACCGAAGGTACTTGAGCAGTAGTTGGATCTGGTCATCACTCAGCTTGTCCGCGAAGGCGGGCATCGCCGTGCCCTTTTTCCCGTTTTTGATGGTCTCCACGATATGCTTGTCCGTCAGGGAAGCCTGCACCTTGGGATTGGTGAAGTCCGGCGTCTTCAAAGC
>JARLGN010000484.1 GCA_031292775.1 Acidobacteriota bacterium
CCGCCGCCTTCATCCAGCCCCTTGCCGGCACCTACGGCAACGTCGGCCGGAACATACTACAGGGAGTGGGATTGGCGACGACGGACTTGTCTCTGGCCAAGAAGTTCTATCTCTCGGAGCGAGTCGGCCTGCAATTTCGCGCCGAGTTCTTCAACGTGTTTAATCGCGTGAACCTCAATACGCCGAATCCAGTCGTCTACACGGCGGCAACCGGGGGACCATCGCCGACCGCCGGCGTGGTCACTTCCACGGCAACGAGCTCCCGCCAGATCCAGCTCGGGCTGAAGTTGCTGTTCTAACCTCAAGGCTGTTCAGTTGAGCTGACCGGCCCCAACTCGACGCCACCACCCCCGGCCCACAAGGGGGCGAGGAAAGTAAATTCAAAATACCTCTCCCCTCGCCCCTTTGGGGGAGAGGGGCCGGGGGTGAGGGGGTCACCCTGTAAACCAATTACCCCCAACTGCCCTGAAATCCATTAAGTGAACAGTAGCGCCGGGCGTTGGCCCCCGTCCTAAAGGGCGGCGCTACAACGGCCTGATATACCACCCTAGCAAAATCCCAGCGGAGGTGACATACTCCACGGCGCGTCTTCACGCCTGTGATTTCACGTTGTGATTGACTCAATGGCCAAGGGATGCTGTAGGACGCGTCAACTGTATTTGTAGCGCACATCGCTTACGGATAGCTGCCCACAAGGCCTGCATCCTATTCCTATTGGACGGAGTTCACTATGGAAGTTTTTGACGAGGTCAGCCAACATACACTCGAACGTCGTGATCAGCAGTTATCCATTCTGGCACTAATAATGGTTATTATTCTCGGGGGAGGCATGGCCTTGCTGATGTACCCTACGGTCTTCGGCAAAGCGGCCGTGATTCCAGTGGCCCCCTCCCAGACCCTATTCTTTGGTTTTTGCGCGCTGTGCATTCTAATGGTCGTGTATCTGGTCAACCGGATGGTTGTGGTGCAGCGTCTGCGCGCCAGCCTCACGAAGGAACGCGAACAATTGGCGCAGGTGCAGCAACAATCAAGCACCGAGTTGCTGGGAACGTTGTTGGGCTTCAGCCACTTTCAGGACCGGCTTACCATGGACTTCCGCCGCGCCACCCAGACCAATGAGCCGCTTTCGTTGCTCCTGGTGCGGGTGAACCCTTCCGAGATTTTCGCGCAAGGCCCGCAATCCCAAGTGGCCTTGGCAGATGCCGCCAAGGTTCTTAGCCGCAAGCTACGTCTGGAAGATTCGCTTTATCGTTTGTCCGACGATGTCTTCGGTATTGTCCTGCCGGGCGCCACTGACGAGCTGGCCCGGCAATCGGCAAATCGACTTTCGGAAGGATTGGCCGACGCATCCGGCGCCAGCAACCGGTACACCGCGGATATCCAAGTCGTAAGTTACCCAGACCACGTCAAATCGGCTTCCGAGATGGAACGCCGCGCCGCCGCCCTGGTGGCCGAGGATCAGTAGCGCAAGAAGGATTTATTCCCACGCCGAAATCGCACGCGTGCCAATGAGCACGCTGCACGGATTCCCAGTAATCCTTCAACTCGCCACGCGCGGTGACAACGCCACGGGCAACTTCGAGCTTGATGAGGACTGAGTGAGGTCCGGTTCGCGCACTCCTTCCCTCAAGATCTCGATCTTGCCCTTAAAATATGCCCCGTCTTCGATGGAGATTCCCGGGGCAAGCAGATCCCCCACCACGTGTCCACTCTTATAAATTTCGACACGTTCCTTTACCGAGATATTCCCGTGCACCGAGCCGTGGATGACCACACGGGCTGCCTGGATTTCCGCTTTCACTTTGCCCTCCGGTCCAATGGTCAGGCAATGCCCCTGAATGTTGACCGTGCCTTCCAGTTGGCCGGAAATTGTGAGGTCCTCGTTTCCGGACACATCACCTTTAACCACCAGGGAACGCCCCAACTGGGTACGGCCCGCGTCGACCGGAATGCTCGCCTGTGGCTTTGCTGGCTCCACCATAGGATTCACCTCAATGGGTTTCACAGGCGGGAGGGGGACCGGTTCCTGCGTTTGCCGGTCGACGGTCACTGGCTTCTTTTCCCAAAGCATAACGAGTTTCGCCTTTCGCGATTAAGCCGAAGCCTATTCTGATGACACTCCACCCTGGAGCCGATGCTGAGCCCCGCTCCGTTGCTTCCGCTTTCTACGAAGTGTGACCTGCGCCTGAGAAGGCTAACTAAGCACATCCATTGCCAGAAATGGGAATCTATATCTCTCAAGCCATCAGTGAGTTGGGTGCTGAGGCCGCACCGCCCAGCGCTTAGCACCAGAAGAAATTTCCTTCGTGGGTAGATTTTTCGATAGGACGGGAGCCCTCGGAAAAGCGCATTTGCGGCAATCGCCGGTTTTGCGGTACCCTCTGTTGCGACAGCCTCTCTGCGGAATACGCAATTACAAGGTTCAGCTATGCTCAGGATCGCCACCCGAATTACCCTGCCTCTGGTCGGGTTGTTGTTGTTCTCTTCCCCCCTGAACGCCCAGAAGATTTATCAAGCGCTCCAACAGGGCCTTTCCACCATCGAGAAGCAGCAGTGGATTATCGCTGGAGAAGTGAAGACTCTGCGGGGGGATCCTGTGAGCAATGCCAGGGTTCACATCCACTACCCTGGGGAAGGCCTTGCGGAGAACAACCTCGAAGCCAATATCCAAGGCAAATACAGCGCGACCCTGGAGTTGGATGCTCAAGCCTACAAGACACTCACCGTGACGGTTTCAGCCGACAAGGAAGGGTTCTTTTCGGCGCGCGAAACTGCGAATTTCACCAAGAAGGGCGAGACTTTTCCGATCGACCTGGTCATGCTTCCGCTAAAGCAGGATGACGCCGGGATCCCGTTGGACCCGCTGCTTGCCGCGTTCGCTCCACGATACAAAGGGGCAAGCCCCCCGGAACTCAAGACGGAATCAGCGCGCCAGGATTATTCCCGCGGAGTCGATCTGTTCTTTGCGCAGCGGGATTATGCCAATGCCTTTCCCTTGCTATCCACTTTGGCCAGGGAGTATCCCCAGTGCGTGGAATGCAAAACGGTGCTGGGATTGGTGGAACTCCAGGCCGGCGGGCTTGCCAGCGCCCAACGGGAATTCGCTGAAGCCGCGCTCCTTAAGCTGAATCCCTCTGATGAAAACCGCAAAGTGAATGCGTTTATCACCCTTGGCGTGCTTAAGGGTTGGTCTGGAGAATACGCTAAAGCTGCGGGCTTGTTATTGCAGGCTTTGACGCTTGCGCCGCAGGACCCCCTGGCGCTGCAGGAGTTGGGCCGAACGCTGGTCAACCAAAAGAACTGGGAGGCGGCGGACGAATACCTCAAGAAGGCGGTGAAGTCCGGGGCGTCACCTGAAGCACATTTGTTGCTTTGCCGCGCGGTGCTCGAGGAAGGCGACGCCGAAGAGGCTGACCAGGAAATGCGAGCCTACCTGGGGGGACGCGACATTCGCAACCAGCCGCAGCCAATACGGGTGCTCTATACGCAGGTGCAGTCACAACTCAGCCTGCGGGCTTACGGCCGTGTGAATTCGCTGGTCGACCAAGCGCTTCCTCAGCTCGTTCAGGAGTACCCGGACCTGGCGGGCATAACTCCTGCTGCCGATCAAGGCCCGCTGATTCCCATCCTGCAAAGGACGGGGTCAAACGTGGAAGCCTTCTTCAGAGGTTTCCAGAATGCTACTTCCCACGAGCGCATCGAAGAAGAACAGATTGGAAAGGGTGGCAAGGTAAAGCGGTCGCTTGAGCAGAAATTCCATTATCTTCTGCTTACGGCACCCTATCAGGGCGGAATGAGTCTGGACGAATACCGAACGAACCAAACGGGAGCGGTGAGCGCCCCTTCAGGATTGAGCGACGGTTTTATGTTGACGGCGGGATTTGCTTCCGCCTCGCTGGTGTTTCATCCGGCCTATCAGGCAGGGGCAAGATTCAGGCTGCTGGGGCGCGCCAACGCGGACGGTGTGGCTTGCGATGTTGTGGCCTTTGCGCAGGATCCGGAAAAGGCCAAGATGTTTGGGCGCTTCACCAGTAACTCCGCTACAGCGCTCGTCTTGCATCAGGGGATCGCGTGGATCAACCCCACCGACTCCCACATTTTCCGCCTGCGCACCGATTTGCTCCAGCCTCTGCCCAAGGTGCGCTTACAGCAGGAAACCACGGAAATTCATTACTCCCTGGTCCAATTTAAAGAGGTCCCCACGCCGGTTTCACTGCCCGCACAAGTGATCGTCACCGTGCAATGGAAAGGCAGGACGTTTCGGAACCTGCATCAATATTCTGATTTCAAATTATTCAATACGGCAGTGCAAGAGAAACGCCAAGCCCTGCAGCCCACCTCACCTGCGGAACCGACGGCCAATTGAGCGCGATGGTTCGTTTCTCTAGCCCTTCACTTCGAGCGCCGCCATAACTTCGTCCGTGATCGCTTTGACGAGGGCTTCAACATCCTGCGTCTTGCCGCCACACCCGCCAGGACAATTTCCGGGGCAGGTCGTAGGGCAAACAGTGATGCCTCCCGGGGTTTC
>JARLGN010000064.1 GCA_031292775.1 Acidobacteriota bacterium
CCGTCAACGCGGCACTTCACCGGCAGCGGCGGCAGCATAACGGCAACCTCGTGCTGCCCGGGAAGGAACTCCAAGTCCACCCAGGCGCGGCTCTTTACCGTGCCCGACGCCGCCAGGCTGTAGGCATCGGTCATGATTGGAGCCACTACCATTTTGGTTTCTTCGGAACCAGGAACAATCTTGGGAGGAAATTCCCAGAGGAAGGTGTGCAGAGCCTTGTCGCGCGGGACCACAAAGACCTGGAGGTGCTCATTGTACAGCAGCATTTTCTCCGTTTTTCCCACCAGCACTCCCAACACCGAGGTTTCATACTCGGGATCCCAATACCGATAGGCTGTCTGGCCTTCGATTTTCGGTTCGTCGGTGGTGGCGAGCCCCAGTTCCAGAATGCGTCCGGGCACGTCGTACAACATCAGGAAGTCCCGGTCCAGGTTGACGCCGTGGGTTAGCATTTCTCCCGTCGAGTAACAAAGCCTCCCGCCGCTAACCGGAATCTGTACTGGCAGCATCTTCATTTCGCGCGGCGCCAATTCCAATTCGCTCTGCCGGGGAGCAAAGATAAAGCGCTTGCTGGGGCTGTGGGGATCGGTAAACGTCATCTTGAAGCGCTGTGGTGCATTGGCGTTTTCGCGAACAAACAAAACTCCGCTGGGGCCGTTGCTGCGTTCATTCACACTGACGTTGTCATTCGAGCTTTGAATGTTCGGCAAAGCCACGGCGCGGGCCAGCACGCCGCCCAACGCACGCAGGGATTGGCCCATGCCGCGGACGGCGTAATACTTGTCCCCCAGGCCGCCGGGTTCGCGGATCGGCGCCGCGTAGTCATAGGTGGTGGTCAACTTCTTTGCGGCCCAATCAAAGTTGGTGCCGCCAAAACCCATGTAATAGCTAAAGGACGTAACGCCCAATTCCAGCGCGGTCTTGGTGATCATACTGATCTGCGCGGCGTCCACGCCATCCTGGTTCACCGAGAGCAAGCCGCCGAATTCGCTGAACCATCCGCCTTGAAGCTCGCTGATCGCGAGAGGTGAGTTGGGCTCTTCGCGCCGCAATTTCTCCAGCGCCGGTTTAAGCTCCGCCACGATTTTCCAGCGCGGATAAAAGTTGCACGTGTCCATGATCCGCGCCATGTCTGGGTCACTGTTTTCGCGCGCCTGCTGCGTCCAGCAGGTAATTATTGGCACGCTGATGCCGGCGCCCCACATCATCTGCGCCAGGGCACGGACATACTCGCGCTTGGCGGCGTCGGGCATGGGCACGCTGAAGTCGTACTCGTTTTCCACCTGCACCATGATGATGGGGCCGCCAAGCGTGATCTGGTTCTGCATGATGATGGGGAGGACCGCCGAGTACCAGTGCTGCGACGTCCGCAGGCTCTGCGGGTCAGTGGTACGAAGCGGGAAGCGCTTGGCCGCCACCCATGAGGGGAATCCGCCACGCTCCCATTCCGCGCAAACGTAGGGGCCGGGACGGACGATCATCATGAAACCCATCTCATGGACCAGTTTCACGAACGCTTCAAACTCCGACAGGTCAACCTTGCCTTCTACTGGTTCGTGATAATTCCAGAAGACGTAGGTCTCAATGGTGTTAAATCCCGCCACCTTGAATTTCTGCAGGCGGTCCCGCCAAAGCTCTCGGGGACAGCGGGGATAATGAAATGCGCCACTCATCACCAGCGTATCCTTGCCATTGATGGTGAAACACTTCGCGTCGTAGCGAAGGAGTTGCGGATTATCAAAATGCATTTGCCCGGCTGGCAGCACCGCCGCCCGGGCCTCAGAAGCGCTCTGCCCCAAGGGGTCGAGGCGTGCCGCCAGGGGCGCGGCGACAGCGGTGAAAAGGAAATTGCGGCGCGATGGTTTCATTCCATGAACTCCTTCACGTGCAAGATCGAGGGGGACCCTCTGCGCAGAATCGGGCGCAGGTTCGTACAACTTCAATCCCCCGAAGTGATTGAAGTATAGGGTCGCGGGAACGCTCCTGCAAGCCTGCTGATGTATTGCATTGAATGCCCGCTGAGAATGCTTTGCCGTAAAAAGGATGGATGGGCATTGTGGCAGGGTGAGGGCCGGCATAGGAGGGGCGGCGCAGCGATGCTGTATCAGACCCGCCCACCAAATACCTGCCAAAATAGCAAGAATTCATGATATTGCATTGCAATGAGGTTGCAACCAAAGATGCAGGTTGCATCCTGGCGCGTGCTTGGCCGAGAAGGCAACTCAGCCCGCACAAACGGGGTCCAAGCCACGCTCGCCGACGGAGTCCCATGAGAAGTCTGGATGAATTAACTCAAGACGCCCTTGTGACAGTACGTCGCGCTGGTCCGTCCGATCCGGAGGGTTCGTGTGTCGTGTACTGGATGCAGCGGGCGCAACGAGCCCTTGATAATCCCGCGCTGAATGTGGCCATTGAGGCGGGGAATATTCTGCGTAAGCCGGTGGTGGCATTCTTCGGCCTGGTTCCTTTCTACCCGAATGCCAACCTGCGCAGTTACACTTTTCTGGTTCAGGGACTCGGCGATATTAGCCACGGGCTGGTGCAAAAGAATGTCGGCTTTGTCTTGCGCCGATTTCCCGATCACCGGCTCGATGTTTTTTGCGCTCAGGTTCGGCCCTGCCTGGTGGTCGGGGATGAGAATCCCATGCGGGAGCCGGAGCGATGGCGCAAGGTGGTTGCGGAGCGCCTTCGCGTGCCGCTGTGGACGGTGGATGCCGACGTCATAGTTCCCTCTGCGCTCCTGGTTAAAGAGCAATACGCCGCGCGCACCATCCGCCCGCGAATTCGCGCCCTACTCGACGAGTTTCTGGTATCGCCCGGGAATCCCAAGGCGCGCACACCGTGGCAACCCTTCAAGGAGCTCGCGTCCCTCCCGGTGAGCAGCGATTTGCTGGCGGGGTTCCCCATTGATACGTCGGTGCAGCCGGTTTCGACTTTCCACGGTGGAACGCGCGCGGCGCTTGATGCTCTTGCCCGGTTCGAGCGCGAACGCCTGTCGGATTACTCAAACCAACGTAATCACCCTGACCTTGACGGCACCAGCCAGCTTTCACCGTATCTTCACTTCGGCCACATCGGTCCGCACACGGTCGCGCTGGCGGTTAAGAACTCCAACGCGCCGGCGGCTGATCGCGAAGCATTTCTTGAGCAGCTTATCGTAAGGCGGGAGCTGGCGATTAATTTCGTGAAATTCAATCCGAGCTACGATCGGCTTCAGGGCGTTGAGCCGTGGGCGCTGCGGACGCTTAAAGAACACAAGCGGGATGAACGCGAACACCTCTACACCGGGGATCAACTGGAAAACGCCGGGACGCACGATCCCCTTTGGAACGCCGCGCAGCAGCAAATGGCGCGGTCAGGGTGGATGCACGGCTATCTGCGGATGTATTGGGCGAAGAAAATTCTGGAATGGACTCGCTCCGCGGAAGATGCCTTCGAGATTGCGATTCGGCTGAATGACCGTTACGAACTTGACGGGCGCGATCCCAACGGCTACGCGGGAATTGCCTGGGCGATGGGCGGCAAGCACGATCGCGCCTGGGGCCCGGAGCGACCGGTGTATGGCAAGATTCGCTATATGTCCTACGCCAGCACCTCCAGGAAATTTAACAGCAAGGGATATATCGAACGCGTAAAAATGCTGGCGCCGGGCGGCGGGGACGATTGACGGCTGGCACTCCGGGAGCAGCAGGCAGTCTGGGCACGGAAGGTGGTTTTGTCATTCCGCGCCATGTTCCGTTTTCTCTGGTGGACAATCGCCGCGCGTCGCGCATAATAGTGGCGTGCAAACCACTGCCGCATTCAATTCCGCAATGTTATCCCCACGGAGACGTTCCCATGGATTTCCCTTTTTGCTATTGCCCTGACGGTGCAGCGCGCCTGGAAAGGCTGACTTCGCTTTACACCGATCGCCGGGAAGACCGCATCTTTGCCCGCATGGATGTGGAAACCAATGCGGTGCGGAAGTTCGCCGCAAAGTATCCTCCAGGCTACACCGACCGCCCGGATTTGGCGCAGCGCGTGGCGTTCTGGGATGAGCAGTTTGCCGAGCGGGCGGCGATTCACGATGATTCCATTCCCTCCGCCTACCTGAGTGAAATGGATCAAGGCCTTTACGGCGGCATTGTGGGCGGCAACGTGCAGTTCATGGCACACCCGGAAAATGGCTGGATTTCGTCGATGGTTCCACCGATCTTGGAGGGTTGGGACGGGCTCGCCAGGATGGTGATCGACCAGCAGTCGCCCTCGTACCAATTTTATTTGCAGGAACTGGAAGTATTCCGCCAGGCCAGCCAGGGCAAGTTTGGGATCAGCCACTTCATTCTGATTGACGGCCTCAACTTTGTTTTCGAACTTTTCGGCGCCACCCAAACTTATCTGGAGCTGGTGGACAGACCGGAGAAGGTTCATGAGGCGATTGAATTCGCTTACAAGTTAAATGTGAATGTGCAGCAAACCTTCTTTCAGCAGGCACCGCTGCTGGCGGGTGGAACGTGCAGCAACATGGTGGAGTGGATTCCCGGGCGCATTGTATCCGAAAGCGTCGATCCGTTTCACATGACGTCCGTCGATTATTTTGAAGAATGGGGACGCGAGCCGGTGGAGCGAATTCTTGGGACCTTTGATGGCGGCGTGGTACACATCCACGGCAATGGGCGCCATCTGCTGGAAGCCGTCGCGACCATTCGTGGTCTCAAAGCCGTTTCGCTTGCCGACGATCTTCACTTTGCGTCCGCCTTCTCAATCCTCGGCAAGCTCCGGCGCCGGCTGGGGGACATGCCCGTGGTGGTCAAGGCGGAGTATCCGGAATTCCTTGCAGCGCTGGATTCGCACCAGTTGGAAGGCGGCGTTCTCTATAAGGTTATGCACGTGCCGGATGTGAATACCGCCAACCGCACCATGGACCGTGTGCGCGATTACGCGGCGTGATTGGCGGGTACGGAAAGGCGCGGATACAATTAGCGTGCCGCGCGCTTTTCCAGAACCAGGTCGGAGTAAGACTGAGGGATAATGTCCGCCGGGGAAATGGCGAAAAGCTTTTGGAACTTTGCCGCCTGGGCGCGCACTTTGCGAATGTCTCCCGTGCGAGTCATCGCTTCAACTTCCACGAACGTTCCCAGGCCGCGGACGCGGTCGAGGTGGATCTTCACGTTGCCCACGAAATAGATCTCGCGGCGCTTGTCCACCACGGCTAAAACCCCGAGGGCGGCAGTCAGGATCGCCCGCATGGAATTCCGGCGCGGCAACAGCATCATCTCCACGGTGGAACGCCGGGCGCGCGCAGAGTTGGTTCGATGGTAGAAGATCAGGGAATTCTCGATGCGTCCTTCGCGAATCTTCAACCTTCCCTCGGGCACGTGGAAATAGGTGTCAACCTGTCGGTCCGTTCCGAGGGAGCGCGCGCGCAGGCTTTTGAGGGTGGCGCGCACATGAGCGGCGTCACTGAGATGAGCTTTGAATTCAAAATTGACCAGCTTCATGAGGGCGAACCACCCCATCTACTAATGTTTTTAAGATTTCCTGATGGCCGAGACTAAGCGCCCGGTGAGCCCTGCCGTCTGGACGACCAGGGACAGCGCCCGGCCAAGCCGACAGGATCAAGATAGAGTTATTCTCTCATTTACCGCCGCCTGATGAAAACGAAATTACGGACATGAGGGAACATTACGCCGAAGGAGGTTGGGCATCACGGGACCTGATCATGAGGTTATAATTAGCTCCCGGGCAGGTTTCTAACGTCGTCAAGATGTGACCTATGGGTGAGTTCTCCATCTCTTTGGAACGGGAGCGCATCGGCCTCTGCTTCACCTGTCAACACGTACGGTTGGTGCGTACTGACCGGGATGCTGTTTTCTACCAATGCCAACGCGCGGCCAACGACCCGAGGTACCCCAAGTACCCACGCCTTCCGGTTCTGGTTTGTCCAGGGTATGAGTTGAACGAAGAGAATGCGCCGGAATCACAGTGTTAGCCGGGATTGCTCATCGCATTTGGACGCTGCTCGATAAGCGCAAGAAGGGTTGTAGGGGGCATAACTCTTTGGGGGCAATCGAGTATAATTTGACCTGAGCCGCAGCGGGACACCTGCAAACTGATTAAGCGCAACGAGGAGGAATGATGAACTTTCCGGTGAGTCCTGAAGATGTCAAGGTTGTGCAAGGACGAAGTACAGGTCTGCAGGTGGTTTGCACGTGCGGTTGCGTGAACTTCAATTACCTTGATCCTCAGGACACGCTGTGGAGATGCCGGAACTGTACTCAGGTTCTGAGCAACGACTTCCCCCGTTTGCTTGAAAGCGCTGTGGCCCGGCAGAAGCAGGCGGCGGCTCCCCCGGTACCTGCCCCACCCGCAGCCGGCTAAGGATTGGGGGAAGCAGCATTATCCGGCACGGTAGTGGGAGCAGGAGTGATGGGGGGAAAGACAGGCTTCGCGCTTCGCCTTGCCATGGAATAGCACTTTTGCACGGCAGAATACGCGCGGGGATCCCGGGGGTCGATCTCCAGAACCTGCTGGAACGTCGGCAAGGCCTTGGCACATCCGCCCTCGCGGTAGTAGATAGCGGCCAGGGAGTTCAGTTCAACAATCCTGGCTTGGTCCGAATAGCTCAGGTTCTTGCTCTGCTTGGAATGTTTCCCATTGGAAGCGGGAGCGGGCGTAAGAGACGCCGGAGCGTTCTTTATGGCTTCCGAAGACTTCTGCCCCCCGGCGGCAGGAAGTTCGGTGGATTTAGTGGAGTCCGGAGTCGCCGAGCCCGTCGGCGTGCTGCCAGTCCTTCTTGCCGACGCTCCTGCCGCAAAGTATTTCCACGCGCCCAACGCGCTTAGAAGCAGAAAGGCCACCACCACCAGGGTCACAACGATGCGGGTGGGGAACTCCTTGCTGGGAGGTCCAATCCGGGCCGACGTCCTATAGACCTGTTTTTCGGGAGCGGGCGCGGCTGGGGCAGGATACGCCGAGGCGGCAGGCCGGGACGCGGCGGCGACGGTGCGGGGAGGAGGCGAGCCGGGCGCATCTTTCTCCATGCCAAACGACGCTTCGGCGCTGCTTAAGGCCGCCCAATCGATTCTGCGCGAGGCCGCGGTGATACTGCCGCGCACCTTCTTGATAGCCGCAGCCATTTCCGCCCCTGTGGAGAACCGCTTTGTGCGGTCCTTTTCGAGTGCCTTCATCACAATGGCGGAGACGTCTTCCGGAATGGCCAATTCTGGCTTCAATTCGTGGGGCGCGGTGGGTGAAGTCCTGAGGTGGTGCAGGATCATCTCCACCGTGGTCTCCCCATTGAAAGGCAACTCGCCCGTCAACATTCGGTACATGACAACGCCCAGCGAGTAGAGATCGGAGCGGCCGTCGATTTCATGGGAACGTTTCCCCATGGACTGCTCGGGTGACATGTACTCGGGGGTGCCAATCACCATGCCGGTCTGCGTCAGTCCCTTGCTTCCGGCGGTCTCCTCACGCAAGCGGGAAATCCCAAAGTCCAGAATTTTGGCCATGGGCGGTCCGTCACGCCGCGCAATCAAGACGATGTTCTCAGGTTTGATATCCCGATGAATCAAGCCCAGCTTGTGGGCCGCATCAAGGGCGTCGCAGACATTTGAGGCAATGTCGAGCACAAGGGAAACGGGCAATGGGCCGGTGCGCTGAACCAGCGTTTTAAGGGTGTCGCCAACCACCAATTCCATGGCGATAAAAGGCAAGCCGTCTTCGGCAATGTCCAAATCATCCACGCGTACAGCGTTGGGATGATTCAACTTACGCGCCATGATGGCTTCATTCTTGAAGCGACTCATGAACTCGGCATCGGAGGCGAGTTCAGGCTTGATGACTTTTAGAGCGCGGAACTCGTCGAGGAGTTCGTGGTGGGCTTTGTATACGAAGGCCATGCCGCCTTCACCCAAACGCGCCTGAATGCGGTATCTCCCACGGACCATCGTCCCAATCTGCCACAAATTGGTTTCGTGGAGAGGCGCGCCATCCTTGGGGCAGATCGCGTAATCGTTCGGATATGTGGCCTTACATTCTGGACAGCTTTTCATTGAACTTCCAGGGCCTGATAGCCCCACTGTACCGGAGAATTATATCACGGCACGGTGGCGAGTCTGGAATATCGCCGTTAGAGGCGTGGACAACAGCCGCTCTACGCCTGAATTCAAGGGAACCGAAGGCCCCTCCTGCATCATCAAATATATCGATCAATTTCACGGAGGGATGGAGATGAGCAAACCTTATCGAATAGGGCTGGCTGCGGTGGCGGTGGCCGCAGCACTGCTGGCGGCAGGTCGAATGCGTTCGCCGCGCGTCTGGGCAGCGGAGGGCAAGGGAGTTGGGGGTTCAGTGGTATTTTCCGATTACCAGAGGGAGGCGCCCGGAACCGTTCACAGGATCACCGTGGAGGACCTTCCCGCGCCCTACAGCACACAGTCCGTTGACGCCGGGTCGCACAATGTTCCGCGTCCCGGTAATGGCTGGCCGAAGGCGCCGGCGGGCTTCAAGGTGGAGCAATTCGCCGGTGGACTCGAAAATCCCCGCCTGATTCGCACTGCGCCCAACGGCGACTTGTTCCTGGCGGAAAGCGCGCCGGGCCGCGTCAAGATATTCCGTGGCTTCGGCGCTAGTGGCGAAGCCTCCTTGGTGCACGTGTTCACGTCAGGTCTTACTTTGCCCTTCGGGATTGCGTTTTATCCACCCGGCCCGAATCCTAACTACATTTACATCGCCAACACCGATTCGGTTGTCCGCTTTCCCTACAAAAGCGGCGACCTGCAGCCGTCGGGCCCCAAAGAAGTGATCGTAGCGAGCCTTCCAGGCTTTGGACGTCTGCGCGGGGGCGGTCATTGGACGCGTGACCTTGCGTTCTCGCCGGACGGCAAGAAGCTGTTTATCTCCGTCGGTTCACGTTCGAACGTGAGTGACACGGACAACAACCCGGAGGAATTCCACCGCGCCAACGTTTTGGTGGCCAATCCGGACGGAAGTGATCTGCACGTGTACGCGTCAGGCATCCGCAATCCGGTGGGGCTGGCCGTGAACCCGCAAACCGGCGAGTTATGGGCGTCAGTGAATGAGCGCGACCAACTGGGCGATAACCTTCCCCCAGACTACATCACGCACGTACAGGAAGGCGGTTTCTACGGCTGGCCGTGGTATTACATCGGCGCGCATCAGGACCCGCGGCTGGCGGGCAAGCATCCGGAACTGCGCGACAAGGTGATTATCCCCGATGTGCTCCTGCAACCGCATAACGCGTCGCTGGAAATGACGTTCTACGAAGGCACGCAATTCCCGGCGAAGTATCGGGGCGATATTTTTGCGGCCGAACATGGCTCATGGAATCGCGCCGCGCGCACGGGCTACGAGGTGATTCATGTACCGCTGAAAGACGGCCACGCCACCGGCGAGTATGAGGACTTCCTCAGCGGCTTTGTGACCGCGGATGGCGATGTCTGGGGACGGCCCGTGGGCGTAGCGTTCGCGACTGACGGCTCACTGCTGGTCACCGACGACGTCGGCAACTGCGTCTGGCGCGTAAGCTACGGCGGACAGTAGCGGGCAGTAAGCACTAAAGCAGAAGACGGAAGCCGGTGGGTACCAGGCAGTGAGCGTGGCTTGCCATGGGCTGAATGACCACGCCACTCCGTGGCTGAATACCCTCCGTGCACCTCTGGTCAAACCACGTGTCACGCGGATTCTTGAAGTTACTTTAACGCTTATGGGACACCCCTCGTGGACACCTCCGATTCCGGCTGGAAATCCGGATTAGCCGCAGAGCTGCCGCCTTTTCACAGGCGCAATCGGCGTGAAGTTTGGAGGCGGTAGATGGAGCTGGTTCCAAGGCGGTAACCGCAGCCACCTCAGTCCAAAGCGGGCTTCGCGCGCAATGAGATTCCCTAATCCGCAAGGACGACCCAGTAGTCAGTATTGGTGTTAGCCCCCCATTTGGTTTAAATCCACTTTCATTTCTCGCTGAAACGCTGTAATCTCTCGCAGCCCTACGTGGTGCTTGCGCAGTCCGAAAAACTATCAGCACAAATTAATGGCTCTTTAGTAATTCAATAAACGGGAAGAATTTTTGTTATTTTGTAGAGAACCTAAGATTATCAAGGGGCAGGGTGGAGAAGATTCCATGCAACGAAACGTGTCGCGTCTAATGTTGGGCTTGGTCCTCATATGCGTCTTGAACGTTCCCGCGGGTTTTGCCCAGTCAGCTCAAGCTAGCACGGCGGCAGTGTCGTCCGATGTTCAGGTGAGGATTACCAGGCTCGAACAGCAAGCTTCAGATTCCCGCAACGCCGGCGATAACGCCTGGATGCTGACGTGCGCGGCACTGGTTTTGATGATGACCGGTCCGGGTTTGGCGCTGTTTTATGGTGGGCTGGTGCGGAAGAAGAACGTGCTGGCCACCATGATGCAGAGCTTCATTCTCATGGCGGTGGTTACCGTCCTGTGGGCCGTCTTCGGCTACAGTCTGGTCTTCCATGAGGGCAACCGGTTCATTGGCAGCTTTGGGTATCTGTTCCTGCATGGGGTGGGCGCCGCTCCCGATCCGGATTATGCGGGAACAATTCCCCAGCAAACTTTTATGGTGTACCAGCTCATGTTTGCCATCATTACTCCGGCCCTGATTACCGGCGCGTTTGCGGAACGCATGAAATTCAAGGCGATGTTGCTCTTCATGGTTCTGTGGACAATCGTTGTTTATAATCCCATGGCGCACATGGTTTGGGGCAAAGGCGGCCTGTTAAACGCCACCTTGGGCGGGACGATTCCCACATTGGATTTTGCGGGCGGCACGGTGGTGCACATCACATCCGGGGTGTCGGCGTTGGTCTGCGCGCTGTATCTCGGGAAACGCCTGGGATTTCCGAAGGAACCCATGCCCCCGCACAGCGTGGTACTGAGCGTCATCGGGGCGTGCATGCTCTGGGTGGGATGGTTCGGCTTCAACGCGGGCAGCGCCCTGACGGCGGGGAGCCTGGCCACCAGTGCCTTTGTGGCCACGCACTTTGGCGCTGCCGCGGCGGCGATCGGTTGGTCAGCAACGGAGTGGTTGGCGAAAGGCAAGGCCAGCGTTCTGGGCGCAATCTCCGGCGCTGTTGCCGGCCTTGTGGCCATCACACCCGCCGCCGGCTTTGTGGGACCGATGTCCGCCCTGGCGATTGGCGCCATTGCTGGCATGTTCTGCTATCTGATGGTCATGCGAGTCAAAAGCAAGTTCGGATATGATGATTCCCTCGACGCTTTCGGCGTTCATGGCGCGGGCGGCACCCTGGGCGCGATCCTGACCGGTTTTTTTGCGGTAAAGGCCATCAACCCCATCTTCAAGGGCGCGCCGGTGGGACTGATTGACGGCCATCCCGGCCAGGTACTCAATCAGCTTGCGGGAGTCGCTATTGCGTGGACGCTGGCCGTGGTGGGAACACTGGTAATACTCAAGGTGGTGGATTGGGCCGTCGGCCTGCGGGTTACCGAGGATCAGGAAGTCCAAGGCTTGGATTTGTCGCAACACGGGGAAGAAGGGTACAATCTGGAAGTATAAGCGGACGCGGTATACGGCAGACTGTAGACAGGGGCAGGTTGTAGTGGGGTGACCCTGCATCCCGTATGCCTTCTATCGTCTATTGGCAACATAAAGGATAAATCGAAATGAAAAAAATTGAAGCTGTTGTGCAGCCCTCCCGATTCGACGCCGTAAAGACCGCGCTCCAGGAAGTTGGAGTGCAAGGCATGACGGTGTTTGAAGTGCGCGGCCACGGCCGGCAGAAGGGGCACACGGAGGTCTACCGGGGTAGTGAATACACCGTGGATCTTCTGCCCAAGATTAAGGTTGAGATGGTAGTTTCCGATACCCTGGCAGTCGCAGCCATACAGGCAATTTTAAAGTCGGCCAAGACGGGCAAGATCGGTGACGGAAAGATTTTTGTAAGCACTGTGGAAGAGGCCATCCGCATTCGCAACGAAGACCGCGGCGAGACGGCGCTATAAATTTTGGGGGCTAAAGGGTAAAGGTTAAAGTGTAAAGGCTAAAACACCAAGCGCTTCTTGCCCTTTATACTTTACCCTTTACACTTTAGCCTTCACCCTTTCCGCGGGCGCGAACAATAACTTATGTCGTCACCTCTGCCGCTCCTTCCCGGCCCGCTCACCCTTTCCGCCCTCGCGGATTACTACGCGGCGCAATCCCAGCTAATACAACAAGGCTTCGAAAAGACAGGTGAGGGCACGGCCGTATTGCATGGACGGTCGGAGCTAGTGGATTCGCTCGTCGTCCGGCTCTTTCAGGAGTTCATCTCGGCGGACGCGCAGGCGCCGAGTGAACTTTGTTTGCTGGCACTTGGTGGTTATGGAAGGCGTGAGCTGTTTCCGCATTCGGATATCGATCTGCTTTTCCTGACCGGGGACGAAAGCGCGCAATCAACTTACAACGACGCCATTGCCGCCTTTCTGCGCATGCTTTGGGATCTGGGAATGCGCGTGGGCAACACCACGCACACCATGGCGGAGTGCGGCCGCCTTTACCGCGACAATCTGGAATTCAATGTGGCCTTGCTGGATCTGCGATACCTGGCCGGAAATGCGGCGCTCCACACGCGGCTTCGGAGTTCGGTGGTCCCACACATGGTGGCTCGCGACCGTCAGGACCTGGTGCGAAATCTGGTGGAACTGACGGGTCAGCGTC
>JARLGN010000485.1 GCA_031292775.1 Acidobacteriota bacterium
CTACTGCCCACCTTCAAGTGGCTTGTGACTACTTCCGCAACCCTTTGTTCTTGGCCCCCTCACCCGTCCCGCCCCGGCTGATGAAAGCGCCGGTTGCGGTCCACCCTCTCCCCCAAGGGGGCGAGGGATGTAGATTCAAATCACCTCTCCCCTCTCCCCTTTGGGGGAGAGGGGCCGGGGGTGAGGGGGTCGCAATGCTTGCCAGCCGGTGACTAACAAAAGTCACAGACTATTCAATCCGGCCCCGCCACCCGCTTTCCTTCTACTTTCCAATATCGTCCAGTATTTTCTTGGCGGCGGCAGCTTGCGGTGCGTGCGGGCTGAGCTGCAGGTAGATTTGGAGCTGCAATTTGGCGGACTCGTAATCATGCCGCTGCAAATAGAGATTGGCGAGTTGCAGGCGGGCGGGCGCCATGTGGAATGGATCAAGAGCGCAGGCCTTCTTCAGCAGCGGTTCCGCCTTGCTGGATTCACGAAGTTTGTAGTATGAGGAACCGAGGAAAAAATTTCCCGCCGCCGATTCCGGCGAGCGCTTCAGCCCTTCATTCAGGCGATCAATGGCCGGGCGATAATCACCCACCTCATAGAGGACATGGCCGAGGTTTATGTAGGATTCCCCATCGTCGGGGTTGATCTTCATGGCATGGAGGAAAGCCTCTTGCGCCAGGGTGTGGTTCCCTTGGCGCTCATAAATGGTTCCTATATTGTTCAGCGCGGGATAAAAATCAGGGTCGATCCGCAGAGCCTTCTGATAGTGCGCAAGCGCGGCCTTGGCGTTTCCACTCTGCTGCGCCCCCGCTCCCTTGTCATATTCTTTTACTGCCTTGCGATCAAAAGACGGCAACGGATGTTTGATGTAGGGCTCGCTGGGGTGTTTATTTTCCAGGATCGCCGGTCCCTTCGAAACGGCTTGCTTCGTTGCGGGCTCAAGCACCACCATCACTTGTCCTCGGGGCTCGATGTTTCCCTCCAGTTGCACCCTCCCGCGGAATGGTTTGTACCCCTCAGCTTCCACCACAACCGAATAGGTGCCGCTGGGCAATCCCGTGAACACGTAGGACCCGTTCGAGTCGGAATAAGCGTCGCCAGCAGGAATATCTCCCTCGGCAAGCAGGTGGACGAGCACCGTCTGAACTTGCCCTTGAGAATTCGTGACGCGGCCGGATATGACCCCGGTGGTTTGGGCGTACGCCAGCGGAGCAATACACGCAAGCCCCAGGAAGATGGCGGCAAGGGGCCGCACACCCAATAATCTGTGGGAACGCGTTCGCTTGGATTCCGGGCTGGAGTGTCTTCCTTCCACGGCTGCCCTTTTCGCGCCCCTTTTTGAAATCACTTTCTCATTGTGTGAGCTGCGGGCGTGGGAGAACAGTCACATTTTAATGCGGCGGGGCTTCCGCCACAAGCAATGACACTTTTGACATTTGCGCTTTGCCTTTTGACTTGCTCTTGCCTTAGGGAGTATGAAGGGACTGGGCGCGCGCGAATTCATTCTGCGCATCGGCGGTGCGGCCCACGGCCTGGTAGGCGCGTCCCAGGTTGTAATGTGCTTTGGCCAAACTGGGAGCGACCGCCACGGCGTGTTCAAGGGAGCGGACCGCGTCATCATTGCGGTGAAGGTACAGGTAAAGCTCGCCCAGCGCTTCGAAGGCTGGCGCATAATTCGGATTGATTTGCGCGGCCTGTTCAAAGTGGTGCAACCCGTGCTGAACCCGGTTCTGCTTTAATTCCAGCGTGCCAAGGTTGTAAGCCGCGGCGAAATTTGTAGGGTCAAGTTCGAGTGCGTGCTGAAGGGAGGCGGTGGCAGCATTCATGTCACCCGCCTGAATCTGCGTCAAGCCCAGGTAATAGGTGGCCAGAGAGAATTTGGGGTCAAGTTCAAGCGCGGACTTGAATCGCTCCATGGCACGGGGGAAATCCTTGAGGCGGAAGTAGTCCAGCGCCTGAAGATAACGAACCGGCAGCGAGGATGGCTCGGTCTTCTCCGCTTCCCCCAGCTTTGCCAGCGATTCGGTGTAGCGGCCGTGCTGGCCGTCGGCCATCGCTTGAGAAAAAAGGTCGTAAACTCGAATGCGGTCCTTGGGATCGGGCAGCGCCTTGCCACTCGCGTCGGAAAACGATCCGCCCGAAATAGCGACATACCCGAGCGAGCGCAGCCGGTCCGCCAGCGCCGGGTCAGTGGCCTCGGTTTCTCTCGCTCCCCCGCCGGATGCCGGCGTATACCGTCGTTCCAAGGTTTGCAGGCGGTCGCGCATTTCGTGTGACAGCGCTTGTTTGCCGGGAAGCAGATTCCTGGATTCGTGGGGGTCAGTGCGCGTGTCGTAAAGCTCCGGGCGTGGTGCTTCAATGTACTTCAGCCCACCAGATTGCAGCGCGCGCAACTGGCTCCAATGAAAATGGAGCAATGGCAGATAGGTTTCTGCATACAGGTTGGAAGCGCTGGGGGAGGGCTTCCCCACAACATCGCCCAGCAGGCTGCGGCCCTGGACGCTTGGCGGTATGGGCAGGTGCAGTGCCTGGAGCAGCGTTGGCATCACATCCACCAGCGAGGCCTCTTTCTCAATTGTCCGCGCCCCCGCCCCCGGTACTCTTACGAACAGCGGTATGTGGAGTGTGGAGTTATAAACGAAGAATCCGTGCGTCTTTTCTCCGTGCTCGCCCAGGCCTTCGCCATGGTCTCCGGCCACGGCCAGCACGGTGTTGTCAAACAAGCCCAGTTCTCTCAGAAATGCAATCAGCCTGCCCACCTGCGCATCGTCAAAGGCAATCTCTCCGTCGTAAGGGCGGCCGGCATAGCGGGTGGCGTAGGGTTCGGGAGGAGTGTAAGGATAGTGGGCGTCATAGAGGTGGACCCACAGGAAGAATGGCCGCCGTGGGTTGGCCTTCAGCCATTCCAGCGCGTTGTCAATCACCTGATCGCCGCCGCGCTTCGCCATGTCCAGATTGGTTTCATCCAGGCGGTCGAAATCAAAGTGATCGAAATAGGTATCGAAGCCCTGATTCAGCCCGAAGCGCGAATCAAGCACGGCGGCGCCAAGGAACGCGGCGGTGGAGTAGCCGTGGTCGCGGAGAACTTTGGCCAGAGTCACCGCGGACGTTGGAACCTTGTTTCCGCTGAAGTCATGCACACCGGTAGCCATCGGAAAACTTCCGGTGAACAGAGCCGTGTGAGCCGGCAGCGTGATGGGTACCGGGGTGAAGGCGTGGGTAAAACGAGCGGCACCGCGGGCAAGGGCGTCGAGGTTGGGCGTGGCGATGGAATGATCGCCGTAGCAGCCCAGATGGTCGGCGCGCAACGTGTCAATGGTGATGACCACCACATTGGCCGGACCCTCTGCTGCCAGGAGGCGGTTGGGAGCATTGGCCACGCTGAGCAGAATCATCGCGGCAAAGGTCCAGGCGATACGACAACAGGGGAGACATGCGGCTTGATGTCGGGGATTGGTCTTCACTTTGGAGCGCCTTCACTGAGGACTTCTTGAGCACGACCGATGATGATCGACGGCATCAAGGGATGACCCTCCAGCGATTGCCCCACGGCAATTTCAAAATTGGGGTATTTCTCCTTTGCGGCAGCAACGAGCTTGGGCAAATCGCGGCGCAGGTGAAGGCCGTCGGTCAGGAAATAGGGAATCACAACGAGGCGTTCCAGTCCGGCCTCGGCAGCATTCATGACCCCGCCGAGAAGGTCGGGTTTTCCGCCATCGAG
>JARLGN010000065.1 GCA_031292775.1 Acidobacteriota bacterium
CGCTTGGAATATGTTTGCGGCGATGCCGGGATCAACCTCCAGAGCATGGGCCTGGAGCACCCAGCGCGCGTTGCGAAGCTGCTTGAACAAGGGGGACCATCGGGCTCCCAACTCCTTCTGCTCCGGGGGAACGGGCTTCGGCGTAACGCCATAGATCAGTATCTCGCCGTAGGCCTCAGGTGTAGCGGGACCCAGAGATACGATGGGCTTGCCGGCAATCCCGTAGTACTGGATCATTTCCGTCAGCATGCGGTAAGTTGCTGAGCCGCCACCTTCGGTCATCATGCCGTCGGCCAACGATGCCAGTTCGATGTTATAGGGGCCATTCCACCAGCAGATTTTCCCCTGCGCGCGAACCTCGCGGCAGCCTGCGGCGCACAATTCGTATAAGTCGTGGCCGCCTTGTGTCGACTGATCGAAGAAGATGCCATCCACATCCGGGAAGGTTTTTAACTCCCCGCGCAACTGGTCGAGAATATATCGTCCCCAGGGCCGTGTGAGGTCAGCCCGCATCTTGACGCTTTCGTACCACTCGGGCAGGAACTTGCCGTTGGGAAGCACGACGCGGTCATCAGGAAACTCCGCCGCGGCCCAGGGCGCCCACGCCTCGGTGGGATTCCAATAAATCACGCCTTTAATGCTGTTCTGGTGAAGGCGGGCGATCAGGTCCCTGACCTTGGCAACGGTCATGGTAGGCAGATCATAGCGTTCGACGAACTCGCGGATTTCACGCCACGTCGCGTCCGGCGGAGGCAGCAGATTGGCGGGAAGCTGCTTTTTGAGAAAGTGCCAATGGTCATCGCAAAATGGTGTGTAGGGCTCGTGGTCGGGCACATACTGGCCATATAAGGGGGGCGTGAAGTGAATTTCCAGCGCATGTACACCCTGGGCGTGCAATTCCGCGAGCGTGTCATTCGCGGGCGTTCCGTGGGTGTAGAGGAAGGGGCCGGCCAACTCCGCCATGTCAGGATTCCGGGGCTCAAACACCAGCGGAAATAACACCAGGGCTTCCGCCAGGGCCGGCCGCCAGTCGCCCGCAGTTGCCGCGAGGTAAATACGGCGAACCGCCATTTCTCCGGTCTTGACGTCAAGGTCCGGAAATAGCATCGTGACGCTGGTCTTCTCCTTCGAACGGGCAGCGGTGAGCACAAGTCTGGGGACAGGAGCGGTGAGATCACCTAAAAGAGTGAGCCCCCAATCCTGCTTCGCTGAGTAAATGGAAGTCAGCGGCAGCGCCAGCGGAATACCGGGGCGCGCATCCCTCTCCGCGCTGTAGCTGTAAGCCACCGCGGGCGCACCGGATTCCAGCTCCAAATGGGGATTGGAGCCGGCGGGAAAGAACGCGTGGTCCAAATCAGGATTAAGGGAAAAGGCCAGCTCCAACTGAATATTCCGAGCTTGCGTCACCAGGCTTTGCACGGCAAGCGTGATATTGGCAGCCGGTTTCTTCCCGTACGTTACCACGATCTGAAGATGTTGGGCTTGCCAATCGACGGTCCATTCGCCCGGCCCCGTCTCGTGTAAAGGCGGCACAGGGATTAGGCCCTCGGATGATTTAAGATACAGGCGGCAGGGAGCAGCGAGAATTCCGGTTGCGGCCCCCGGCTTCACTTCAAGTTGCGCGGGCATGCCGTCCGCGCCCACATGTATACTGATTTCCTTTTGAACATTTGGCGCGGGATTCGCATCGTTTGATTGAGCGCGTGCGGCGACGCACACGACGATCAGAATAATCAGAACAGTTAGATGGCGGAAGAAAGCAAGTTCTTTTGGTGATTCATTCATCAAAGTAGATAGCCTCCTGTGGCGGCGGATTTATCCCGCCGCATCCCCTCTTTTGGCAGCGCTGCTCGTGGGCTGGTACCTGGCTCAACTCTGTGGCGAAAGGACAAGAAAGGACCACGGACGGCATTCTAGTCGATTGCGGCACGTGGGCGCAAAGAAACGGGGCCAAATCCATGAAGTGGAATTGCCGGGTCCCCTCATGTTTCCAGGTGGCTCAAAATTCCAACCATAGGCCCATGCTGAAGCCGCGTGCACCGACCTGAGCAGCCGTGGAAACACCGAAGTTTGCGAATGAGGGGTTCACCCCGAGGCTTCCGAAGCCCTTCCGATTGACGCGATTGAACGCATTGACTTGGCAATGGAGCAGGATGGACTCGCGGATTCTGACCCCGTTGTTCAGGGAGATGTTTTCCGACTTGGCCCGCGGACTGCGGAGTGCGCTGTTGAGATAGGAGATGTTAACTCAGACGAATGTGGGAGTTTGTTTGGTAGGATAATAGTGTCAGGCCCGAGGCAGCCTGGGGATCACGATTGGAGCCAAGGTGCTCGGGCATTATTAGCTGAGGATTAATATGCCAACCAGGATGAAGGATATCGCTGAGGACTTGGGCGTTTCGTTGATGACCGTTTCCAAGGCGCTGCGAAATCACAGTGATGTTGCTGAAGAAACCCGCCGTCGAGTTAACCAGCGCGCCCGCGAGCTTGGGTACGAGCCTAATCTCATCGCCCGCAGTCTCGCCGGCCATCGTTCTTTCTTGATCGGGCTGGTGGTGCCCGACCTGATGCACTCCTTCTTTGCCGAAGTCGCCAAAGGCATTGAGAACAAGGTTTCACCGTTGGGCTATCAGATTGTGATCTGCAGCTCCGGCGAGAATACCGAGATCGAGTTACGCGAGATCAAGCTTCTGCTGGCGCGCAAGGTCGACGGTCTGATTATCGCGTCTGCGGCCCCCCGCGCGAGCCATTCAATGGTCGAACTGTTGGAGGGAAGAAATGCGCACTACGTGCTGATCGACCGCGAGGTGTTGCACATGAAGGGCAACTACGTGGGAGTGAAGGACGACAAGATGGGTTTCCTGGCAACCGAGCATCTCATCGAGCAAGGCTGCGCCCGCATCGCCCACCTTCGCGGGCCCCTGGTGTCCACGGGAAAAGGAAGACTGCACGGTTACCAGCGGGCCTTGGGCAAACACGGATTGAAGGTCCCGTCCGCGTATGTCATCGGTGGGGGATATCAGGGCGGTACTGGTTATTCTGCCATGCAGCACCTGCTGCAATTAAAGCCCCGGCCTGATGGGGTCTTCTGCTACAACGACCCGGTGGCCTCCGGGGCCATAAGAGCCATTCTGGAAGCCGGCCTGGACATACCCAGGGACATTGCCGTTGTGGGTGCGGGCGACGTCCATTACTCTGACATGCTGCGCGTACCGCTTTCGACCATTAACCAGAGCTCCTTTCAGATCGGCGAAAGCTCGGCGGAAATACTGCTCGCGTGTATAGAATCCAAGACCCCGCTGCCTCCGAAGCGCATATTCTTCCCACCGCGACTGGTAGTGCGGGAGTCCAGCCTGCGTCGCAAAGCCCCCCCCGCACGTTAGGCAGAGGTCCTTTGGCAGGTTCATTCACTGTGAAGGTTGGCGCAGAGTCCGGCTCTGCTTCGAAGGCACAAAACTGAATACCGCCGAAGGCATTCCAGTTGATTGCAGCTTGTACGAGCAAAAAAAACGGGGCCAATTTCCACAAAGGAGATTGGCCCCAAGTTGTACGTACAACTATTCGAAGAACGATCAGTTGGAAACGCAGGGGGGAATTTCCTAATCCCCCCTAAGTTTCCTGGTAGTTTAGAATTCCAGCCGTAGGCCCATGGTGATGGCACGGGCGCCATCTTGAACGGCTGTCGCCTCGCCGAAAGCTGCGGAGGCAAAGCTCGCATTAACACCACCCATGTCGCTGCGGTTGAAGGGGTTGTAAACGTTGACCTGGTAGTTCAGCAGAATGGACTCACGAATGTGCACCTGCTTGTTCAACGAGAGATTCTCGTTGCGGAACCAGGGTTGACGGAATTGATTGTTGTAGTAGGAGGCAGCGCCCAGGGTGAACGCAGGCGTCGTCGCGAAGGGGTTGCTCGATCCCGAGTTGAACCAACGAGTGTTCGGATTGTTGGGAAGCAGGTCACGCGATCCAAGGCCCGAACGGATCGCGTTGGCGGTCCGCGTCGCCTTTTGCAGGTTGACACCGGTTTCGGCATTCAGGTAGTCCGTCGAGTTGAGGGCCTGGCTCAACAGACCACTGCGGTACTGCTGGGTCCAGGAGAACGTCCAGTTGCCCACCAAGTGATTGACGACGGGGTTGGCATTCTGGAGGAACTTCTTGCCCCTACCGACGGGCAGCCTGTAGCTCGATACGACATTGATAAAGTTCGGGATGTCGGCGTTGCCAAAGCTCTTGTCGTTGTAGGGGTTATAGTAGTCCTGCGCTCCCTGGCTGGTCGTGGAGCCGGACGTCCAGATCTCCATGTACGACAACATATCCAGCATCTTGGAGTGGACGTACGATCCCATGAAGTTCAAGTCACCGAAACGGCGCTCGACCTTGGCTTGGAATGAATCGTACCACGTTTTGCCGTCACCCGAGTTGTTGTAGGAGATGGACTTATACTGGGGAAACTGACGGAGAGCCTGCATCATGGTCGCGCTGCCCGCAAAACCGGTCACAAACGTCGAGAACGGAAGGTTGACAACACCGTTGGTGCAGCCAATTTTCGGAGAGTAAGTGGACGTCTGAACGCAGAGATTCGGATCCGTGATCGGCGCTTGCAACAGATTCGCGTCACCGGTGGGTCCGGCGGTTCCCAAGTACAGATCGGTGGTGGGAAGGCTATTCATGAGCATGGACGAGTTCGTACCATGCCCACGGTTGCCCACATAGCCGACCTCAAGGAGCCACTTCTTGTAGTCCTTTTGGACGGTGAAGTTCCAATCATAGATGCGTGGGGCCTTGCCAAAGTGCGGTCCCTGGTAAACCAGGTTGTTGCCGCCGCCCTCAAACCAGCCGCCAAAGTTGTCCACACCAGGGATCAGTTGCGGACCGGCAAAGCTGGGGGAAGGCTGGACGCCACCCGGGTTGTTGGTCGTCTTGAAAGGATTGTAGCCGTTCGGATCCCAATTGAAGGCAGGGTTAAAGCCATCGGACCCTTGGGATATGGTGCCGCCGCCGAAGCCGTCCTGGCAGCAGTCATGGCTGCCCAGCGCCTGGTAGAAGATGGAGAAGGAGCCGCGGACTACGACTGAGGGCTTTACATTCCAGGCAAAGCCCATGCGGGGTCCGACTTCACTGAAGTCGGTCGGATAGGACCGGTCGGCGCCATAGCGGGTCGTGCCGGTACCCATGAATTCAACAGCGCCCGGAAGCGTTACGGCCGGAAGACCGTTCGCTGCGGGGAAGTAGTCTGGAGCCGTCGGGAAGAAGTTCCCGGAGTTACCGTTGACGTAGTGCATGCCAATCGGGACCTCATAGCGGACGCCAATGTTGATGGTGAAGGTCGGCTTCAGCCGCCAGTTGTCCTGAATGTATCCGGCTTGATAGCCGTAGCGTTCCGATCCGATAAAGATCGGCAGCGCGGATTGCGTGGCGCTGTCGGCATCGCCGAGCAGGAAACTGGCGAAGGAAGAGCCGCTGCTCTTGGACGAGTTATTGTAGGCCGTTTCCATGCGGTTGAAGGTGTACATGCCGTTGGAGCCAGCCCAATCATTACCAATGGTCCGCAGGCGGCGGATTTCCCACCCCATCTTGAATTCGTGCTTGTTGTGGATCCAGGTCAGACCCTGCCCCACCGTGGTCGTCCAGTTCCACTGGCCGCCGTTGTTCACCTTGCCCTGGTTCATGCCCCAGGCCGTGCAGCAACCGTTGAGGTCATTAGTGAATGAGATGTACGGCGTAGCGTCTGCATTCGTTCCCGTGGGCAGCGGGAATCCGAACTTGGATCCCCAGCCGTTTTGGAGCGGGTTGTGCCAGAGTTGCCGCTCCTGGCTGAATCCCCAGTAGCTGTGGATCAGAACGTGGGCATTGACGACAAAGTCGTCCGTGGCGCGCTCATAGAAAGGAGCGTTGATGCTATCCAAGCCGTTGCTGAGCGGGCCCGGCATGTATTGGTTGGTGCTGGACTGTTGATTGCGGTGCGTCATAAAGAACGCAATCCGGTTCCGCGTATGGATGGAGTGGTCGATCTTGAAGGACCAGTTCTTGTCGGTCAGAAGGGTTGTCGAGTTGAAGTTGTAATTGCCGCTCAGCGTGCTCGCAGTGCCCTGATTGGGGACGGGAATCTGGGGCAGAATCTTCTGGGAGATCGCGCTGAACCTAGTCGAGGGAATGATGTTACCGGTGAAAGCCGTGCGCGTGCCGCTCGCGGTCGTCGCCGGATCGTAGATCTGGATCGGCGTGGTAAGTCCCAACAGAGCGGAGAAATCACCCTGGCGCATGGCAGCCGTCGGAACGGTTTCACCATTGGTCGGGGTGACGGACGCGGGCTGCCAGTATCCCGCCCATGTGAAGAAGAAGAAGGTCCGGTTCCGGCCATCATAAACGTGCGGGATGTAGACCGGGCCGCCGGCGTAACCACCTTCTTCGTTGTAGCGCTCCATAGGACGGCAGACGTAATTCGGATGAACGCCTTGGTAACCGCAGTTGCCAAAATTAGCCGCGGCATGCGAAGTTGCGTTGGTGAACCAGGGCACGGAATCCAGGAACTGCCGCTTCCAGTTGAAGAACGCGGCGCCGTGCACAGCGTTGGTGCCAGACCTCGTGACGTATTCCTGGATGCCACCGCCCACGCGGCCGTTTTCAGCCGAGTAGCCCGAGGTATTCAGTTTCATTTCGCTGTAAGCATAGAAACCGGGGAAGTAGTAAGCCAGACCACCCGATTCCGGGTTCACCAGGCTCGCGCCGTCAATCAGAATTTCCATGGCACGGCCGTTCGAACCTTCAACGCTCGTCACGCCGTTGGAGTTAACGCCCGGCATGTAACCCACAAACGAGTTTGCCGTTTCCACGCCGCCGCCATTCCACAGTGGAAGGTTCGCCATGGTTTGCGGGCTCAGGCCGGTGCCGCGCGTAGCGTTAGCAGTTTCGAGCACCGGAGCAGTAGCCCTGACCTCGACGGTCTGCTGCACCGTTCCCAATGCGAGCTTGATGTCGATCGTCTCGCGCAAATCGATGCGGACTTCGACACCCGTTTGGACATACGATTTGAAGCCGGGTTGCTTCACGGCTATTGTATAAGGGCCGGTTGGCAAGTTGGGAAATACGTAAAGACCGGCTGCCGAAGTAATGTTCGTGTATTCGCGCCCAGTGGGTACGTGGGTGGCCACGACCTTTGCTCCCGGAACGATAGCGCCGTTGGGATCGCTGACAGTTCCGGAAATGGACCCGGAACTTGTCTGCGCCAGCAGCGCAA
>JARLGN010000486.1 GCA_031292775.1 Acidobacteriota bacterium
CACCCTCATCCCCTGCCGCCGCAACTCCGCCGTCACCCGCCGATAGCCATAACGACGCCGGTGTTCTAGCGCGATTTTCTGCACCGCCGCTCGCACCACCATCGCCTCGTCCTCCGGCGCCTGTTCCTTTAATCGCCGGTAATATCCCGCCCGGCTCAGTCCCACCAGCTGACACATCTGCTCGACACTCAATTTGCCTTGCCCTGACCCCATCCGCTTTTCGATATCTTCGTAGACGGCGTCCTGCCAGAGCCCGCGAGCTCCTGGCGTCGAGCCTCGACTTGCTGCAAGGCACTTTTGAAAAAATCCACCTCCAACGCCTTCTCCGCCAACACCCGCTTCAGGTGCTCGTTCTCCCGCCGCAGCGTCTCCAGGTCCTTCCCCTTCGCCGCCTGCGTCGTCAGCGGCCGCGCCTTCCGCGTCGCCCGCCCCTCCTCCTTCCACTTCCACTGGTACATCATCTTCACGTCCAAACCCAGTTCCCGCCCTAAGGCCATCACGTTCTGACACCCTCTCATCCGCCCCACCACTTCCCGCTTGAATCCCTCCTCATACCTCTTCCGTCTCTTCTTCTCACCCATCCCTTCCCTCCATTCGCTGTCCACACCGTGGCTTAACGAATGTCTCACTTTTGGGGTTCACTCCACTCGCCGTGGGCCAAATGACCACGCCCGCTTTGCGGGCTGTGCAACGCCTCAAACCGTTATTTTAACGCCTATGCGCCGGCAACCACACCCTCCCAACTGCGGTGCGACAACCCGGGGCTACTGCTTGCCGCTTTGGCCGAAATCCTGGATGACTTTCTGGTTGTCCAGTTTCTGAACGAACCAAACGTATTCATATTCCTGCCAGGGTTTCACTCCATTGCGGTGCGTGCCGGTATCCTCCATATAGGCAAAGACGCTTCCATCGGCGGTGGAGAGGTTGGTCCCCATTTTTTGCGCGAGCTGGACAACCTCCTCAGGTGGCTTTTGCGTCTTGGGGCCATTACTGATCCAGATAACGCCCGGCTTGTTGCTGAAGGGGCTCCAGGCAGGGAAAGGTTTCTTATCGGTTTTGTAGTTTACCTGGTACACCACCATCAGGTCCTTACTTCCTTCAAAGACGTCGCCGGACTGCTTCAAGACCATCTTTGTCTCACCGTTGGACATCCCCACGCTGCCTTCAATCTTGAACAGCCGTTCTTCCGGTCCATGCTCCAGCCCTTTGTAGTTGAACTGCACCTGGGTGACACCCGGGACCATGGGCACGCCCATGGGCATGTTGGGACCCACGGGCAGAGATTCTATGGCTGAGGCGCCCACCTGCGCGGAGGCTTCACCGAGGGTTCCCGGCCCGACGGATGTACACCCGGCGCGCTTCTTCTCCTCTTCTTCCTTCTTGTCGTCCTCACCCATCTTTTCCACCATGTCCTTACCGGCTTCCTTTAGCTTCTCCTTTTCGATGTTCATGAAGGCATTCAGCGCCCAGTCGTCGGCATGGGCCAGGAAATGCTCCCATTCGTGACCCATCTGCTTCACCGCTTCCTGATCCACCACCTTCGCGGCCTGATGCGCCGCATTCTCCTGGGCCAGCGCGGTCGCTTCTCCGGCGAGCTTGTAAGCTTCGCCGATCTCTTTGCTGAATTGCCAAAATTCGGGAAGCTTGGCCAGGACATTGATTCCCCAGTTCGTATACTTCACCAGGTTGGCTACTCCGCAGAGATTTGGATCGAGATCGTAGGCAATAACGCCGCCGCCCTTGATAACGCCCTGACTGTTCACCCCAAGGGAGAAAAGCGCGGCGTGTTTCACCGACACGCTCATCATGTTGTTGCGGCGAAAACGCACTTCGTAGCTGGCTCCCCAGCCTTGCCACAGACCCGCCACCTTGGAGATGGTCCCGGAATCAGGCAGGGGGCCGGGGCCAGGGCCTGGATTGGGATTGGGGGCGGGTCCAGGGCCGGGGCCGTTACCCGTACCATGACCGGTGCCCGGGCCCGTGCCGGGTCCAGTACCAGTACCCGTGCCGGGTCCGGTACCCGGACCAGGTCCGGTCCCAGTGCCGGTGCCGGGACCCGGGCCTTCTCCCTTGCTGCCACTTCCCGGATTGGGAGCCGACCAGGTGGACGTACCCGCTCCCTCGGAGAAAACTTTGAAGGGAAGGATCAACGTTGTTCCGGTAAGCGTGTAGGGCTGGTTGGTAACGCTGATATCAAGTTGCGGGAGAGAAATACTGATGAGTCCTCTCGCAACCTTATAAGTGCCATTGTCGGTGAAATTTTCGCCGGGCTTGATGGCATTGAAAATGGCGGTGCCGCGGTTGCTGAATGTCAGCGTTACGGAGCTGCCCTTGCCCGCCTTGCCGCCATCGGAATCACTCACAAATGAATAAGAGCCGGAAGGCGCGGAAATCTGGGCAAGACCGGGCGCGGCTCCCCAAGATAAAGCGATCAATAGGCACAGCCCCCAAACGCGGGCTTTAATGGCGGGGCAACAAAGTGGGCGGTTCAAGAGTCACCTCCTGTGGGTCCAAGACCGGCAAGAATAATGGGTGAGAGAAATATCAGTAATCGAAATCTGAAGACGTACAGAGCGAGGAACAAGCGCCGTATATTGCCGCACCCTCGGATTGGCAATTGATGCTGAGGCCAAAAGCGGGCAGCACATCGCGGCGTATCACAGCCAGCCGTCCATGTGCAGGACCAGCGCGACCATGGCCACCATCAGGAAGGCGCCCACCAGAATCATACTCAACGCGGTGCGTCGCACCTTCTTCTCCAGCGCTCCTTCCGCCTTGTCGGATATTACGAAAGTGGATTCATTCGTTCCCTTCTGGATCAGGTTGCGATCGTGCTCGTCTTTGGGGGTCGGGTTCTCCACGCACGTCCCCAGGATGTTGCATTGCCGGTCCGCAATCAAACACTCCTCGGTGAAACGGAGCCTCTGGCCGCTAAAGTCCTTGCTGATTTGTCCGCCGCCGCCGGACATTCCCAGGAGTACCTTGTCGGCTGTCTTGGCGGCTGAGTCCGGCATGGCATTGACCGCCGCATTGAGCGTCGCCCGCGCCGTCTGCGCGGCTTCCGAGACCCGCTGCATATAGTCGAGGAGTTCCGGGTTCGAGGGGCCGGGCACGCCCAGGGTCGGATCCAGGAGGCGCTTACTGCGGGCTCCGGGCCCGGTTTCCGCCTGGAAGGTGCGGGTTACGTAGAAATCCGCATTGTTCGGAATGACCGTAACTTTGCCGGTCCCATCGTCGAGAGAGAACACCCGGGCATCAGCTTCCGTCCGGATCGTCTTCCATTCCTTACTGTCGTCCTTGACCTTCACGGCCCACAGTTCCACCCACGCCTTGTAGTAGTAGCAAGGAATGCGGGTCAGTGGGCTGGTCAAGCAGTTCTCACCTGTGGGTCTGCCGTTCAAATGGACCAGGCCCATGGGGATGGCGCGCACCGCCGCCCTCGGGGTATCCGCAAGGAGCCGGTATTCGCGGTACTTTCTGAAGCCAAGCCAAAATAAGAAGCCACCAACGAGGAAGAAAAAGAAGAAAAACAGAGTGCTCATTTCCACTCCCCTTTCGCCGTGCTCAATGGACAGGGGCTTACTGTCCGGTGCAAGTTACGTTGTAGTTCACCCGACCGGAGCTGACGTTCAGCGGACCGTGTTGGCCCTGCGCATCTTCCATAATGGCAATGAACGATGCCGCGGGTACGCGGGGAGTCGCGGTGATGGTCCCCTCCGTCATGACGGTCTGCGTGCCGGCGCTGCTGAAGCTCACGGACCCCTCGGGTGAGTGGCTCACCGACCCGGCAAGAAATCGAAACCACACGACACCCGGCCCATTGGTGGTGATCTCGGCTGCCAATTTTATCTGATGGGGGCACGGACCCTCATAATGGTCAGGAAACAGGTGCAGGCGGACATCGACCACTCGACTCGTCGCGTTGGGGGATGTTGCCCCAATGTGCGGGCTGCGCGGTGGGGGAGGGTTGACTTGAGAACTCGCCATGCCCGAGGTCCGAACCGTGGCTTCCCCATGGGTTTCATTCGTTCCCACGTTGGCCGAGCCACTCCCCTTTGCTTCCACCTGGACCTCAGAGTGCGCGCTGAACCCTGTACTGGTCATCTCTCCTTGGGCCTGCGTCTCACAGTTTGAAGGCATAGTGAAATAAGATTCGAGGGGCGGGGTGAAACTCACCTGCTTCACTTCCAGCATCTTGATGGGTTTTCCGTCCGGCGGAGTCATTTCCATCTTCACAATGAACTTTCCCTTTTCCGCGATCCAGACTCTCGCCGTAGGCTGTCCCGGCGGTCCAGATACCTCTGCAACCCTGGCGGGTATGCCATTGACGACCTCTGGCTTGCCCGCGTTGGGGTTCAGCTTGCCGAAGTCAGGTGATGCGGAGGCGGCAATCGGGTCGTAGTTCGGCATCTCCGCCGACACGTAGCTCATCCATGAGCAGGTGCCGAGGTTCACATTGCGCATGTACACTTTATGCGTCTGGAGGTCGAACAGATTGATCGAATGAATGCCTTTAGGGCTGGCTTCCCAGGGAGCGATGGTCGTCTCGATTAGCTCCTTAGGACCATTGCGAAAAATCTTCAGGGTCGATTCCTTGCCGGTAAACATACTCTCCACGGTCCCCATGCCGACGGCGGTTACCGAATACGTTTGCGGCTGTGGAGACTGGCCAGGAAGACGGGGAACGGTGACTGCGGACAAAAAGATGAGTACAAGAAATGCAGGTCGAAAATACCGTGCCATAAGTTTGATCTCCTTGGAATGAGTCGACGATGAAGCAGGCAGGAACTCGTAAATTCCATTAGCGAAATCCTGCGTGGCCGACAACATACGCCAGACTGCCTCTGAACGCAATGCCATTCCGTGCGGGCGATAGCGTAGGAAAGTCAACGCACCCATCCGCCCGGTTTTAAGGGGGGCTGCCGCACCTGTTGTCCTCCGGCACTCGGTTCCGCATCGGCAAAAAGGCTTTGCAAATGCGCCTGATTGTGCGATAAATCTTAGGCTTCTTCCATGAGGCTCTGCCCGGTGGTGGCCGCTGTGCGCTTCTCCTCCACTCCGTCGACCCCGGTTGAATTAACCTGAAACGTAAGGCGTTGGTAAATGGTTCTGGCCCTCGCCTCGGATCCTCACGCAGCCGGCAGTTTTTGAATTCGCAGGGATCTTCTTGTATTTGGTCTCTCACTCCATCCATCGGATATTTCAGCGCCCAGGCGGCTTGGCCATCCGCGGCGCCATTCTGGCTTGCCTCGCCCTGGGACTCATTCTCCTTGCCGCTCCGCTCGGCCTTCAGTCGGCAAACCCGATCCTGAAGCGATATGAGTATTCTCTCCCCCGCATGGGGACGATCTTTCGCATCCGGATGTACTCGGCGGACAGCGCCCAAGCTTCCAAGGCGGCGGAGGCGGCCTTCGCGCGCGCCGAGGAACTCGAACAGATCATGAGCGACTACCGCCCTGACAGTGAATTAAGGCTCCTGTCGCGCGAGGGCGTCACAGCGCCGTTCCCGGTGAGCAGCGATCTTTACGATGTGCTGGCGAAATCACAATGGACGTCGGAGCTTTCCCGTGGGGCGTTTGATATCAGCGTCGGCCCACTGGTGGTATTGTGGCGTGGTGCCCGGAAGGCCCGGCGTCTGCCCGATCCCGGGGAAATAAGCAGGGCCAAGGCCCTGGTGGATTATCGCAACATTGAAATGGACCCAATTCACCACACGGTTTACTTGAAGAGCGCCGGCATGAGGCTGGATCTGGGTGCCATCGGCAAAGGTTATGCTGCGGACCAGATGCTGGCGGTCTTGCAGTCACAGGGGATCCACCGCGCCATGGTGGTGGCGGGAGGTGAGGTGGTGGTGGGTGACCCTCCGCCGGGACAATCCGGTTGGCAAGTCGGTCTTGACACTGCCGCCACGGCGGCGGGACGTCCACCTTGCACGGTGATGCTGCATAATGCTGCTGTTTCCACCTCCGGCGACGAGCATCAGTTTTTGGAACTTAATGGCCATCGTTATTCTCATGTCATTAACGCCTTAACGGGCTGGCCGCTGGAAGGTGAGAACAGCACCACCGTTTTGGCGCGGAATTCGACCACGGCTGATGCGCTCTGCACGGCGTTTTCCTTAATGCCCGTGGCGGATGGAATCCGGGTTGCTGAATCACTTCCCGGCGTGTCAGCTTTATGGGTTCAAAGGGTAGGAGGAGTCTGGAAGACCTACACCTCACGCGGGTTCCCCACTTCATGCCGCAGTTTGCAAAAAGGGGGCAAATAGCACAGGGATGTTTTGTCTATGATGTCGGGCCTAAAAAATGCTGGTTTAAGGTATAAAAGTCTGCTGATTTTCGTGGTAGGTATTGCCATTGGTGTTGCAGTCCTATTGTCGGGAAAGGCTGGCGTGGACGCTACGTCGGGTGACAAGTTCTGCGATCAGGCCTGCCACGCCCACCCGGACGCCACGCAGAATTGGATTCGTTCACCGCATTACAGCAACAAGAGCGGCGTGGTGGTCCATTGCATCGATTGCCACCTCCCCGGCGGTGGGGCTGAGTATTACACCGAAAAAGCGCGCCTCGGCGGGCAGGATATCTACGGCAAGCTCTTCAAGGATCTCACCAAGATCAACTGGCAATCCCTGCAGACGCTGAACCAGGCCCGCACTTTTACCTACGATAGTGCGTGCATTCGCTGCCATGCCAACCTCTTCAGCGCCGGGCTTTCCAAAAAGGGCGCCGATGCCCACTTGCACTACCAGCGCTCCAAGGACAAGATGCGGTGCATCAACTGCCACCTGCACACGGGACACTTCCGCGGCAAACAAGCGGAAGAAGTCCAGGATGAGGGTGTCGCCCAGGAACAGGAACTCGACAAGGCGTTTCCGGCCAGTCCGAAGGCCTTCCAGAGCTATACCGAATTGATCCCCGGTTCGACCGTAAAGTTCCGCATGGTGGCCGTGCCCGGAGGCTCGTTCAAGATGGGAAGTCCCGAGTCGGAATCCTACCGGCACGCCGATGAAGGCCCCGTCCACACGGTGAAGCTTAGCCCGTTCTGGATGGGAAGGGTGGAAGTAACGTGGAAAGAGTACGAGACTTACCTGCTGCAGCGTGGGAACACCGGGCGCAACCGGGACGTTCCTGAGGCCGGCAAAGCCGACGCCGTCACCGGGCCCACTCCACCTTACGGATCACCCGACCAGGGCTGGGGCAGGGGGACGCGGCCCGCCATCACCATGACCTATTATTCCGCCACCAAGTATTGTGAGTGGCTGTCGCAAATTACCGGGAAGAAGTACCGGCTGCCCACGGAGGCGGAGTGGGAATATGCCGCCCGCGCGGGTGCCCAATCCCCGTACTTTTTTGCGGGTGACCCCTCTTCCTTCACCAGCCAGCGATGGTTGAACCGGTTGTTCGGGGTGAAGACCGCGCCGCTGATCGACTATGCCTGGTACCAGGGTGATAGCTTGGATGAGTCGCACCCCACGGGCACGACCAAGCCCAACGGGTGGGGCTTGGAGGACATGTTGGGTAATGTGCGGGAATTCTGCCGGGATTGGTATGACCCGGAGGCTTACGCGCACATGGGGGACGGCGTCACCGATCCGAGTGGTCCGGAATCCGGCAAGGAGCACGTGGTGCGCGGTGGTTCCTATCGTTCCGACGCGGTTGACCTGCGTTGCGCGGCCCGCGACCACACGCGCGAGGAGGAATGGTTGATTACCGACCCCCAATCGCCGAAGAGCATTTGGTGGTATTCCGATGTCACCGATGTGGGCTTCCGAGTGGTCCGCGAAATGGATGGGGGCGCCCGGACGGCGGTAAGTCAGCCGGCGGAGGGTGGCGAGGAACGGTGATGCGCCCCCGCGAGGCAAACCAACGAATTCATAACGCAAATTTTGTTTTCACCGCAACGAAAGAAGGTCCGACATGACAAATGAGAAGACCGACAAGCCCAAGAGCGATTTCAATCGGCGAACCTTTATGGGTGCGGTTGCCGTTGTTGGCGCCGGAGCGGTGCTGGCCAGTTGCAAGAAGTCTTACCCTCCCGTGAACTTCATC
>JARLGN010000487.1 GCA_031292775.1 Acidobacteriota bacterium
ATCAGCAATGTTCGCCAAACGCGTTTCGAGCTTTGCATGCAAGGCCGATGGAAGCGTCTCCTGTGCGTGCAGCGCCGCGCCGGCAATCAATACAATCGGCATAAGGACCAAAGCCCGGGACACAACACGAACCTTTGCCATTTTGCTCCTCGCGGACGGCGGCGGTTATTGCCGGGACGTAATTTGCCGTTCCCTCGGCAGATCATAACACCGCACACCACCTGGACACCAAGGCACTAAGATAGCTTGGTATTTTGGCGGTGAACCGGCGCGGGCAGAAGCTTACGCGAGAAGTTTCTTGATGACGTTTCCGGAAATATCGGTAAGGCGGAAATCCCGGCCTTGGAACTTGTATGTCAGTTTGGTGTGATCCATACCCATAAGGTTGAGGATGGTAGCGTGCATGTCGTGGATGTCGATGGGATCTTCCACGACGTTGTAACCGAGTTCATCGGTCTTGCCAAAAGTCATGCCGGGCTTGATGCCTCCGCCGGCCATCCACATGGTAAAGGCGCGGGGGTGGTGATCGCGCCCAAGAAACTTCGATTTGTCGCGGGCTTCATTCATGGGCGTGCGTCCGAACTCTCCGCCCCAGACCACCAGGGTGGAATCGAGCAGGCCGCGTTGCTTCAAGTCCTTCACCAGGGCAGCGGCGGCCTGGTCGGTTTCCTGACACAGTTTCGGCAGGCGATGAACGATGTCACCATTCACGTTGGTGCCGTGGGTGTCCCAGCCGCGATGATAGAGCTGCACAAACCGCACGCCGCGCTCCACCAACCGGCGCGCCAGCAGGCAGTTGTTGGCAAAGGATTTTTTGCCCGGCTCCGTGCCATACATCTTGTGGACGTGCTCGGGTTCCTTGGCAATGTCGGCCAGGTCTGGAACGCTGGTCTGCATTTTGTAAGCCATTTCATAGGACGCGATTCGCGTGGTAATTTCCGGGTCGCCTGCCGATTTCAAATTCATCTCATTGAGGTCTTTCAGCGCGTCCAGTGACCCGCGCCGTTGCTCGGGTGAAACGCCCTCGGGATTGGTGAGATACAGCACCGGGTCGCCCTGCGAGCGGAATTCAACTCCCTGATAAACCGTGGGAAGGAACCCGCTTCCCCAACAGGACTTGCCCCCGTCAGGCTGATTTTCACCGGAAAGCAATACCACAAACCCTGGCAGGTCCGCGCACTCACTTCCCAGGCCGTAGGTGAGCCACGAGCCCATGCTGGGGCGGCCGATGATCTGAAAACCGCAGTTCATGAAAATCTGAGCGGGAGCATGATTGAACTGCGTCGTGCTGATCGATTTCACAATAGCGATGTCGTCGGCAATTTCCTGTAGGTGGGGCAGCAGTTCGGAAATCTCCGCGCCGCATTTGCCGCTCTTGGGGAAGTTGTACGGCGAACCCAGCAGGCGCGGCACCCCTTTGATGAAGGCAAAGCGTTGGCCCTTCATAAATTCCTGGGGAATCAAATCGCCGTTGAACTGTTGCAGCTTGGGTTTATAATCCAGCATGTCAAGGTGCGAAGGCGCGCCCGCCATGAAGAGGTAGATAACGCTCTTGGCCTTGGCGGGAAACATGGCCGGTTTGGGGCCGGTAGAATTGGACCCGGCCATGGGCGCACCGGGCAGCATGGCCCCCGCCGCAAAAAGGTCGCGCCGCAGCAGGAGGGATAGTGCAGTTCCGCCGAGGCCGATACCTGCTTGTTTGAAGAAGTAGCGCCGCGTAAGCGCCTTCATCAGTTCTTCCCGGTCGGGAGATGTGTTGCTCATCGATTAATCCTCTGTCAGCGCCTCGTCCAAATTCAGCAAGACGTTTGAAACCATGGTCCACGCCGCAGCCTCCGGCAGGCTTGTCGGCGGACCAGTAAAACCCTTGGCCACCAAACCGGCGGCCTTCAGGTCCTTTTGGAAATACGCAACCTCATCGCGGTAATAACCGAGGAGGCGATTCAGTTCCGATGGGGTGGGGCGCCGGGTCAGGCAGCGGCGGAATCCGTAGGTGGCGCGGGCAGCGGCGTCAGTCCCCCCATCTTGCAAAATCCTGCGGCCCAATGCCTGCGCGGCCACGAAGAACGCGGGGTCATTGAGCGTGGTCAAAGCCTGGAGCGGCGTGTTGGTACGCACGCGCCGAACCGTGCAAAACTCCCGCGTGGGCGCGTCAAACGTGGTCCAACTGGGGTACGGCGAAGTGCGGCGGATAAAGGTGTAAAGCGAGCGGCGGTAGGCATCCTCGCCCTTGCTCTGCTCCCACTTATCGTCGTTGTAAGGCCGGTCCCATACCCCCGCCGGTTGATAGGGGAAAACGCTGGGACCGCCAATCTTCGGGCTCAGCAGGCCGCTGGCGGCCAGCGCACTGTCACGCACCATCTCCGCCGGCACGCGGAAGCGCGGACCCCGGGCCAGCAGAAGATTGTAAGGATCCTTTTCCTCAAGTTCCGGAGTGGCGTTTGAGGTTTGCCGGTAAGTTGCGGAGGTCACCATCAGGCGGAGCATCTTCTTCATGCTCCATCCGTCGCGCATGAATTCCGTGGCCAGCCAATTCAGCAGCATCGGATTTGTGGGAGGCGTGCCCTGCGTTCCAAAATCTTCACTGGTTTCCACAATGCCGCGGCCAAACAACTGCTCCCAGTAACGATTCACCGTGACGCGGGCGGTGAGCGGGTTGTCGTCGGAAACAAGCCAGTTGGCAAGGCCCAGGCGGTTGGGCATTTGATCGTCGGGAAGCGGGTTGAGGATAAATGGTACCCCCGCGCATACCTTGTCACTGACGCTCAGGAATGATCCGCGGACGTGAAGGTTTGCGCAGGGCCGTTCGAACGAATTCTTTTCGCCCATCACCAGAGTGGTGGCGACGCCCAACCCGGAGTCCTGCTTTTCCAGTTCTTTCTTTTTGTCGCGCACCGGCTTCAGGATCGGGGCAATGGCGCGATACGCGGCGGACAGGTCCGCGGCTTGCTTTTCCGTCCGCTGCGCCGGGGCAAGGTCAAGCACCTTGCGAAGCCGGGCGGGGACGGCGACCACCACCCGTGGATCGGCCATGGTGGTCACGAAAATTCGGAAGCGGCCAATCGCGCACTTGGAAAACGCCATGTCGTGCTTCATTCGAATGGTCAGCACGGTGCCACCGGCAAATCCAAAGGGCTTGTCGGGGATAAGGATTCCCCGGCGGGTGGTCACTGATTTTTCGTCGGAAGTGTCAATGCCCCAACCGCGGGGCGCTTCCTTTTTGCTAAGCAGGTCCGCAAAACCATAGCTACTTTGCGATTCGTCTGCGACCGCCTCTTTGAAGACGATCTTCTGGGGGCTTGCCGGTTTGTCCGGGGAAGTTGCCAGGACTTCGAAACCACTCAAAAAGAAATTGCCCTCAGCGTCGCGGCCCGGTCCGCCGGCAGGCAGGCTGGGGTCGCTCATCACTTCCAGCCGCACGCCGGTGATTCCTGTTAACGCCGTGCTGGCGGTAATCTCGTAAGAATCCGCGTCGGGATTCTTTCCGCCTGCCAGAATTGATCCGTCGGGCATCAGCTTAAGCGTGGCGCCACCCTGCGATACATAATGGCTGGGCTGAAGCACAGTCCATTTCAATTCTGCCGCTTTGATGCCTTGCTCCCACTGCAACTGCTCGGCGGCCAGCGCTGGTGTCGGAGTGTCCAATACAGCCTGAACATGGTCA
>JARLGN010000488.1 GCA_031292775.1 Acidobacteriota bacterium
GCGCCGCCGATCCATTGCCCCTTCCAATCATCGGCGGAAAATAGACCGGTATCGAAGCTGGCCGCCTGGCTGTACTCGCTGGCAATGCCATTCCGGTCCCAGTACCGGACCTTCCACCAGTACGAGTGATCGCTCTCCAGAGCTTTGCCGCTGTAAACCACCTGCGTGGAATTGTCTGAATCAGCCTTGCCGCTGTCCCACTGGTCACCCTTGTTCTGGCTCAGCAGTTCCGGACTGGAAGCCACCAGAACCTGGTAGGCGGACTGCCTTTGCGCCCGCTCCGTATGATGAAGCACCCAGCCGAATCGCGGCTGGCGGACGTCAATGCCCACCGGATTCTTCAGATACTCACAACGTAAGGTAACCGGAGCCGAAGGGCCCTCCGCGGCGCGCGCCGATGAAACCGTCCAGCCGGCAGCGAAGGTGATGAGGACGGCAAGAACGCCGATTCTCAGGATTGAATAGGATCGAAACATGACGATTCTCCACAAAGAGGTAGGATTTCTAAAGGGTTGCCCGGGCCTGCTGCGCGGAACCCGGCACGGATTGCGCGAAGCGCCTTGGAGTGCGGTAGCAGCAGCTACCGCCTTGGAATACCGTAGCGTCAAACACCATCTCTAAATCGCGAGCCGATCGCATTCATGGAAAGGCGGCGTCGAGCCGCCGCACTCCAAGACGCCTGCGGCGATATCTGCGGGGCGAAGCAGCGCGGACCTGATTTGTAGGTCCGTGGCTGACGAGTTTCGAATTTCGAGTTTCGAGGTTCGATTTTCGCCGTTCCCTGACACCCGACACCTGGCACCAGACACCTAGAGCTTCTTCCACCGCTTGTGAAATGCTCGGGGCGCCAGCGCGGGAAAGTCCCGTTCCTTGGTCCATTGTGAAATGGGGTACGCAGGGATATTCCGAATCCAACCCTTACGCGCCAGCAGGCCTTGCCCCATGCGCGCAAACCGGCTGCCCACTCGGTACAGGATCGGATGGCGCATTGCCCAGGCCCACATGCGGAACATGAAGCGCTCGGAAAGCAGCGATTCTGATTTTTTGGGTGCGTGTTCCTGAGCGTCGGCGCGCAGGTGCAGCAGCAGGTCGGGGATATTGATCCTTACCGGGCAAACTTCCCGGCAGGCTCCGCACAGTGACGAGGCAAAGGGCAATTCCCGAGCCTCACCGATGCTGGTGAATTCCGGCGTCACCAGCGCGCCAATGGGGCCGCTATAAACCCACCCGTAGGCGTGTCCGCCAATCTTGCGATAAACCGGACACGTATTCAGGCACGCTCCGCAGCGGATGCAGTAAAGCATTTCGCGCATTTTGGGATCGGCAAGTGTCTTCACGCGGCCGTTGTCCACCATCACCACGTGCATTTCTTCCGGCCCATCTTCGCCCTGGCGGCGCGGCCCGGTGAGCAGTGAAGTGTAGGTGGTCAGCTTTTGACCCGTCCCGGAGCGGCCCAGCAAGCGCAGAAAAACTCCCAGATCGGCAAGCCGGGGAATAATCTTCTCGATTCCAATCAACGCGATGTGTATCCGCGGAACGGTGGTACACATGCGGATGTTTCCTTCGTTCTCAATCGTGACTACGGTTCCCGTTTCGGCCACGGCGAAGTTGGCGCCGCTCACTCCCACCCCTGCCTTCTGGAACATCTCGCGCAATGCCCGGCGGGCGATGGCGGTGAGCTCCTCGGGAACCACCGTGCGCTCCGACTTGATGTGTTTCACAAACAACTCGGAAACGTCTTCGCGAGTCTTGTGGATGGCGGGGGCCACGATGTGGGCGGGCCGCTCACCTGCCAACTGAATAATGAACTCGCCCAGGTCGGTCTCAATGGGACGAATTCCCGCCGCCTCCAGCGCGTGGTTCAGCTCAACTTCCTCGCCCACCATGCTTTTGGCCTTCACCACTTCCCGCGCCGTCGAGTGCTTTACGATATCCACCACAATGCTGCAAACGTCCGCGGCCGTGGCGGCCCAGTGCATTTTGGCGCCGTTGCGCTCCACGCTGTCGGCAAACTGGTTCAGGTAGAAGTCGAGGTTTTCAATCGTGTGGCGCTTGATCTCGCGCCCCGTGTCGCGCAGGCGGTCAAAGCCCGGAACCTCGGCAATGGCCGTCTGCCGGTGGCTAAGCAGGCGGATCGTGGAAGAACGGTAGGCCTCGGCCAGTCGGGCATTGCCGATGGTCTCGCTACCATGCTGGTGAATCTCGTTACTGTGGACGCCGGTGTCGCTCATAAGAGAAAAGGTGTCAGGTGCCAGGTATCAGGTGTCAGGGACCAACTATCGCGTGCTGGGTTATGGGCGCCAGGTTCAAGACTTTTCACTGAAGTTGTCTGGGCCTAACTTGACCCCCTCACCCCCGGCCCCCATAGGCATTGAAATAACCTTGATATCCCCGAAAAGCCCGCAAAGCGGGCTTTGGATCGCCGCAAACCATTATTTTAACGCCTATGCCCCCTTGGGCGATAGGACTGGAAAATCCTGGGACCGCTCGAATTTCGATTTCCGAGTTTCTATTTTCGAATTTCGAATTTCGATTTTCCCTGGCACCTAGCTCTTCTGCGCCAGAAGCTCCGCCAGGTGCATCGTCTTCAGCGGCAGTCCCTGCCGATGGATCAATCCAGCCAGATGCATCAGGCAGCCGCCGTCAGCGGCCACTAGGTATTCAGCGCCGGTTTCAGTGGCAGCGCGGATCTTATCCTGCCCCATAGGCACGGAGACTTCCGGGAACTTTACGGCGAACGTGCCGCCAAACCCGCAGCAGAGTTTGTTATCGTTCAAATCCACCAATTCAATATCCCGCACCTTGCTCAGCAGTTTGCGCGGGGGTTCGGAAACCCCCAGTTCGCGCAGCAGGTGGCAGGAATCGTGGTAGGTCACCCGGTGGGGGAAGCGCGCGCCAAGGTCATCGACTTTTAAGACGTTGACCAGGAATTCAGAAAACTCAAAAAAGCGCTTTTTCAGGTCCTGGCATTTGCGCAGCAGTTCGGGCTCTTCCGCAAAGAGTTCAGGATAGAAAACCCGCACCATGGAGGAGCAGGAACCCGAAGGCGCCACCACATAATCCGAGTTGTCGAAGATGTCCAGAACTCGCCGGGCCACACTGCGGGCTTCGTCGCGATAGCCGGTATTAAACGCCGGCTGTCCGCAACACGTCTGCGCGGGATTGAACGTCACGTCCACGTCCAACCTTCGGAGGATATTCACCACGCATTCGCCGACTTGGGGGAAGAACTGGTCAGCAATACAGGTAATAAAGAGTGCTACACGCGGTTTCGCCATGATCTCACAAACTTAAAACGCTATAGGAAATCGGCCTCTAGGTCAAGTGGACATACCGCCCGGCAGTCAATTGGGCATAACAGCGGCTTCATGCTGCCACAGATCGAGGATGTGAATAGAACTGCCAGCCATGGTGGCGAGGACCCGTTTCCCAATCGCTGCGCGACGCGCCTTGGAGTGCGGCGGCTCGACGCCGCCTTCGAATGCGACGGAGATCTACCGTGTCGAAACGTACGTCGCACGCGGAAGGTGGTAGGTTGCCGTCGAGTGAAACGTAACGAATATGCAAATTGTGGTACCGTACGTTCAAAGGCGGCGTCGAGCCGCCGCACTCCAAGGCGCGTCGCGCACTCAGCTTGGATCAGGCATCTGAACCAATTCCAGGGCTCAGCCTTGCCCTAGAATCTCTGGCGAAGGAATTCAACAAGGACATAACCGATGAGTGCGGCCATGAGAGCGACAAAGAAATTGGACGCTGTAAAGATATCCCCAATGGCCCAAACCAAACCCTTGCTGCGTCCCATTCCTGAGCGTTCAAACTCCCCCATCAAGAGATTGGAGTAGAACAGGAATATTATGAAGCCCGCCTCGATTATCGCTCTCCAGGCCTTTTTCATCCTCGCACCCTGTTTCCCTTTTCCCTACTCGATTTGCCGCCGAACGATGAGGGTAGGGCAAGCCCTACCCCGACGTCTTAATCGGTCAGTTCCAGCGGCTCCACATAGTGTTCAATAACCGGAGGCGGATCGTAAAAGTGGTGGAGGAGCTTGCGCCATTCTGGGAACCGATCCGATTGCCGGAACCCAACGACGTGGTCCTCAATAGTCTTCCACGTAACCAGCAGAAGATAGCGATTGGGGGTCTCAATGCATCGCTGAACGTTGATCGAAACAAATCCCGGCGTGGCGGCAATCAGCGGTCGCGCAGCCTTGAGCGTTTCCTCAAAGGCCGTTTCCTGACCGGGCACAACGTTTAGAATTCCTACTTCGAATACCATGTCGAATCCTTATTTTCAGTAATACAACCGTGTTTTCGAGTCTGCGTTGCACACGCCTACGCAGCACCAAAGCTAAAATTCGTTGGCCCTCGCCCCTTTGGGGGAGAGGGGGGACCGCAAGGCGGGGGGTGAGGGGGTTAGTACCGAAATGGACGAATGCACGAATTCAAATCTGATTTCGGCCTTACGGTTTTGACCCCCTCACCCGTCCCGCCTTGACCTGGTGAAAACGGCGGTTGCGCGCCACCCTCTCCCCCAAAGGGGCGAGGGATGTAAAATCAAATTACTTCGGCGCCACACGCTTGTTGCACTTACTGCGGCGGCCCAAACTTCAGCCGTGCGCTAATCTCCTGGACATGGTTTAGCGAAACAGATTTCTCCAGGGCGGCGATTTGCACCGCGAGGTTCCCTGCCGCCGTGGATTCACTCGGTCCGCGCACCACGGGGATTCCCGTCACCAACTCCGTCAATCGATTCAGCGCCTCATTCTTCACCCCGCCACCCACGATGCAGATGCGCTTGATCGACTTGCCGGTGAGCTTGCCCATTTCGCCCACCACCTCGGCGTAGCGGCGTGCCAGGCTGCGGAAGATGATGGCTGCCAATTCCGGCGGCCGTTTTTCCTCGGCAAAGCCCGCATCGCGCAGTCCGGCGTTGATGCGTTCCACCATGTTGCCAGGGGCGAGGTAACGCGTCTCATCCGCGTAAAAGTACGGCCCGTCGGGAGGAGTCTCCAAGCACTGCGCCGCCAAATCCGCCGGCGTCAGGTGCAGACCCTGGGCGTTCCATTCGCGCAGGCATTCCTGCAGAAGCCACAGACCAATGACGTTCTGCAGGAAGCGGATGCTGCCCGCCACGCCACCTTCATTGGTAAACGTCTTGCCCTGCCCATCGCCACTTACCACCGGATGGAGCAGCACGGTGCCCACCAGCGACCATGTTCCCGAGCTTATGAATGCCGATTCTTCGTGCGAAAAAGGAATGCCCGCCACAGCAGAACCCGTGTCATGGCATGCCGGAGTAATCACCTGCGTATTTGTCAAACCCGTTGCCTGACTGATTTCCGGGCGAATTTTTCCGAGCACCGTGCCGGCTTGCACGATGGACGGGAACTTGGCCAAGTCAAACCCCAGCGCCGAGGCGAGTTCCTGCGACCACGTTCGCTTCCGCACGTCCAGCAACTGCGTGGTGCTGGCTTCCGTATATTCCGCCGCGGCCACACCCGTCAGCCGGTATTGGAAGTACTCGGGAAGATTCAGCCAGAACGCCGCGCGGTTCCAGTCTTCCGGGAATTCCTCCACATGCGCCACCAACTGGTGGACGGTATTAAAGGGGAGCATCTGAATTCCGGTGATTTCGTACAATCGCTGCCGGGAAATTTTGGTAAACGTCTTCTCCATGGCGGGAACGTTGCGGGCATCGCGATAGCAAAACGATTGGCCAATGCGATTCCCGGCTCCGTCAAGCAAAGCATAAACCACTCCCCATCCGTCCACACCCACGCTATCAACCTGACCGCCGGTTTTGGTAGCGGCCTTCGACAGGCCCTGCTGGATTTCATTCCACAATCGGTCAACGTCCCACACCAAGTGTTTATCCACCTGCTTGGGGCCGTTGGGAAAGCGATGGATCTCCTCCAGAGACCCATCGCTCCCATTCCAACGGCAAAGAACCAGGCGGCCGCTTTCCGCCCCCAAATCAACCGCCACCACATTTCGAGCTATACTCATCGTAGAAATGCCTCCACCAGGCCGCCATCAACGGGGATCAAGTGACCGGTCGTTCTCGCGGCACGATCACTCGCCAGCCAGCAAATGGCTTCCGCGCAATCCTGCGGGGTCACGCTCTGTTTGGTAAGCGTGCGATGCGCGTAAAAGTTTGCCAGTTTGCTGCGCAGGTCCTCTGTGGACTCCTCTTCGCTGAAGGCGACATGAAATTTTTTCAAAGATAACAAGACGCGCTCGCGGGGGAACATGGTTGAACCCTCCACGACCGTCGCCGGTGAAACTCCATTCACCCGCACCAGCGGAGCCAGTCCGACAGCCATCTCCCGCACCAGATGGCTGACTGCGCTCTTGCTGATGTCATACGCTTCACTTCCCCACTTGGGCACCACCGCATTGGCGGAACTGGTCAGCACGATCACTGCTGGCAACCCCTGCGCCAGCAAGTGGGGGCGTCCCTCATCCACCAGCATGTAGTTTCCGGAAATATTGATGTCAAATGTCCGTCGCCAATTCTCGTCGGTCAGGCGACCCCGCGTATCGGGGGGAATAAAGATTGCTGCGGTGTTGATAATGCCGTCCAAGCCGCCAAAACGCAATACAGTTTCGTGGACAGCGGTGGCAATGCTGGCGCGATCCCCCAAATCCATCTTGCAGGAGGCCACGGCTTCCTTGGCGCTCTTGCCCGCAGCCGTGGCGGAATCAGCCGCCGCAAGCTCGTCGCGGTCGGCAACCATCACGTGCGCGCCACCCTCCACCAGGCGCTGAACCGTTACACGCCCAATGCCGCTTCCACCACCCACCACCAGGAAAATTTTGCGGCTATATTCTTTTTCCGGCGGCTGGCGGCGCAGTTTGGCTTCTTCCAGCGCCCAATATTCGATGCGAAAAGCCTCGGCCAGCGGCAGGGCAACGTAATTGTCATGGCTGGAAAACTCTTTTGAGTCTTCAGGTTTGGGAGCCTGAGGCAGCGGCGTGGGAGGAGCCTGACCTTCACCGAGCGCCGTCGCTCCGGCCATTACGTGGATGGCATTCACATAGAACTCGCTGGTAATGCGGGCTTCCGTCTTATTCTTGCCGAAGGTGAACATGCCGAGACCCGGGATCAGAACCACACTCGGATTGGCATCGCGCAAGGCGGGTGAATCCTTGGTGGCAAAGCGATGGTAGTACTCGGCATATTCCTGCCGGTACTTTTCCGCTTCCTCGGTAATGCGATCCTTAAGCTTGGGCAGGGATTCGCTGTCGGGATTCCAATGGATGTAGAGTGGCCGGATGCGCGTGCGCACAAAGTGGTCAGGGCAACTGGTGCCGAGATGCGCGAGGGCCGCGGCATCCTTGGAGTTTACGAATTGCAGGACTTCATCGGAATTGTTGAAGTGGGCAATTGCCCGGCGGGTGGTGGCCAGCCTGCCGCGCAGATAGGGAAAAAGCTCAATCGAAATCTCGCGAGCGTCTTTGCGCCGGCGGAACTGCCTTCCCCCAAAGAGGCCTGCACCGCGCTTCTCCAGGTGCTCACCGACGAACACGCCGAGGTCATCAATCATCGTCACGCTGTTCAGGTAACACTGGCGCGCGGTATCACCCCAGGTAAAGAGGCCGTGTCCACCCAGTACAATGCCGTCGCAATCGGGGTTTGCGTCCACCGCTTCGCGCAGCCGCAGCGCCAAATCGAAGCCGGGCCTCTGCCACGGCAGCCAGACCAGATGATGGTGGAACCGCTGGTTGAACTCCTCCATCTTCTGTTTGCCATTGGCGGCGGCAGCCAATGCAATTCCCCAGTCCGGGTGGAGATGGTCCACGTGCGCAAAAGGCAAGAGCGCGTGCAAGGGAGTGTCAATGGAAGGCGCCACGGTGGCGGCGCCGAAAGATGCTTGAGTGTAGTAGGCCACCATTTCGTCTTCGTGATCGCGGCCTTTATACAGGCGCCGCAGATCATCAAACCGGTCGAGATAGATCAGCGCAAAACCTTTGTTCTTCGCCGTACCCAGATCTCCACCGCTCCCCTTTACGCCCAAAACGCGTACCGGTTTACCGGTGAAGGGGTCGGGAAGCTCAAACTTCGCACTGGTGTTGCCTCCGCCAAAATTGGTGATCCGCAAATCCGCGCCCAGGAGGTTGGAGCGGTAACGCAATAACGTGTGCTGATCGTTCGCCCATGCGTGGGCTTGGGTCTCGTCCCAGAGATCCTGCAAATACTTCATCGTTGGTCCTCTCTTGTGAGTTTATGATTCCACAAGAAATATGATGCCGGGGAAAGGAAATGAATCCAGAAAAGGGACCAGACTTCATGCCTGATAAACCATCGAATGGCGCCAGCACTGCACCTGGGAGCAGACTAACGACTGTCAGGAAAACAACTAATCGCCGAGCAAAAACCGGCAGCGCGGCAGAGCTAAAACCAGATTTCCGCGGGCGGACGAAGTAACCCCTCACCCGTCGGCGCATGGCCGCGGCCCTCTCCGATTTCTGGGGTCCGATGGTCCGATCCGATCGGACCTGACATCGGACTCCCCTCGGATAGGGCAGTTTAACAACCTACCTTCTCCCAGGGGAGAAGGTGCTGAGGCACGAAGCGGATGAGGGGTCTCTTCTCGCAACCTCCCACTTTCAACATGTAAACAAGAACATGCGGCATTGCAATACAGAGAATCGTCCCCCTCCGCCCCACACTTTTGCACTCATATGATTATTCTTCGCCGGAAGGTCCGAAGGGATGGATAGCAGGGCGGAGAGGCTTGCTCAGCTTCTCCCCGCCCTGGTTAATTGTGCTTCGTGTTCGGTAGTTCTGTTTATCCGTGTGGATCCGTGTGAACCCGTGGCCCGCAATGGCCGCCGGCTCTTACGCGTAACTTGCCACCGACCCCTTGTTCTTCGCTCCGCGCTCACGTTCGGCTCGCGCGGTGTATCCAGAGGCACGGAAGGCTTGCAGCGGTTCTTCCGCCAAACCCTTGCTCTTCCGCCATTCGCGAATGGCCGGGCGAACATCGGTGGCAAAGGCCGCTTTCAGGCATTCTTCGCCATCAAGCAGTTCACCTTTCATCTGGTGATGGTTCAGCTTCTCGTGATCAACCAGCACAGCCTTGGCGTAAAGTTCCTGCGCCGTCATGGCCGTTTGAATCATCTCCTCTAACTTGTTCTTCAGGTTGTGGCTCTGGTCGATCATGTACCCGATATCGACGCGCTTGCCGGTTTCCCATTCAAAGCAGATCATCTCATTGAAAATGCGGAAAGCCTGGTAAGGGTCAATGGAACCAAGCGTCAGGTCGTCGTCGGCGTAGCGGCGGTCATTGAAGTGGAAACCGCCCAGCATATCCTCACTCAGCAACCAAGCCACAATCTGCTCAACATTCTGTGCCTGGTAGTGGTGCCCCGTATCCACCAGCACCTTTGCCTGCGGTCCGGCGTGGCGCGCGGTAACCAGGGCCATGCCCCAGTCACCCATGTCCGTGTGGTAGAAATACGGCTCGAACGGCTTGTATTCCACCAACAGACGCTGCGTGGGGGAAAGGTGGTTGTGCGCCTCGTGCAAGCCCTCGGCAAACCATTGCTTCCGCTTGCGAATGGAAGCCGACCCCGGATAGCTCGAACCGTCGCCGAACCAGAGCGAAACGTCCCGGCTGCCCGTCTGCTTGCCGATCTCAATGCAATCCAGAATATGGTTCAGCGCTGCTTTGCGAATATCCGCGTCAGGATTGCCCAGCGACCCGTTCTTGTAAATCTGGTCCTGGAAAACGTTGGGGTTGATGGCGCCCAGGCGAACACC
>JARLGN010000489.1 GCA_031292775.1 Acidobacteriota bacterium
CGGGGGTAAAGTCCTTGAATCGGATTGAGGTGGTTATGGCGTTCTTCCCATCGCGATTCACCACAAAGAGGACCAGATCCCCACTGGCGGAGTGGCGTGTCGCCAGCACATCCAGGTAGGGGACGTCAGCAATCTCCGGCGCGCGGCGCACTCCCTCGTGCACGTTGTAGGTGCGAACTTCCGTTGTTGAACCCACCAGCGTGTCACCCGCGTAATTGGAATAAAGCGAGAACGCCCAGCATTGCGGCGTCAAATAGACGCGCCCACGCTGCTTATGGATTCCACCGAACTCCAGCAGGCCCGTCATATCAGAAATGGGCACCATATCGGCATGGCTGAGGAGCATGTTCATCCAGCCCGCCGTAAGCACTGCTCCGCCAAGATTATTGAAGCTGGCGACTTCCGACTTCGGGGAGGAGAGGAAGAGCCACTCTGTGAAGGCAAGCTTTACACGGCCGCGCGTGGCGGGATTGGCGTCAATCTGCGCTTTCGCCGCTGCAAGCTGAGTGGCCACTCCCACAGGCAGGGCGAATCCCGCTGCCAACTTCGCGTCGTAATCGGCGGATTTGTTTACCAGGTCGTCCACGCCCACCACAAAGTGTGTGGTGATGTAGGAAAGGTCCGGACCGTCCTGCGCGATCAGCTTGCCATTCCAATCCTGGAACTGGTCGGGATCAGCGCCGTTGGCATAAAGCGCCGTGCTGGGCGGAACGATGTCGTGAATGGCGTCGAAGAAAGCCTTGTAGCGATCGGCATAGCCCTGGGGCGTTTGCCAGCCGATTTGATGCATTCCCCAGAGTTCATTGCCAAGTTCGTAGGAGCCAACATCGTAGGGTTCCGCATGTCCATTCGCTGCGCGGCGCGTACCCTCGGCCGAACTTTGCGGCCCCTGCAGATACTCCACCCACTGGCGCGCTTCCTGCGGCGTGCCGCTTCCCAAGTTAAGGCAGATTTGCGCCTGCGCCCCAATCAACTGGGAGAACTTCATCAGCTCATCGGTCCCAAAATCATTGTAGACCGGGTATCCCCACGACTGGTTCAACCGCGTGGGACGAAGGTCAAGCGGCCCGACACCGTCCTTCCAGTGATAACCGCTGGTGTAATTGCCCCCATAGCGGAGCAACGAAGAGTGCAGCCCTTTCGCCGCAGCCACCACCTCCGGGTCCAAGCCGTCGATGGCATCCACGGGATAGAGCCGGATTTCATCCAGCGAGATCCGCTGGCCCGTCGTCAGCGCGATGGCAAAATCCACCTGCGTCAGAGGTTGCACACTCCCCGCGGGCAGGCTGAGGCGAAAAGGCAACTTTACCCAAGTCGTGCCTTCGGGAACGTGAACCGTGGTAGACGCCAGAATGCCATCGGGATTGCCGTGTTCACGGAAGCTCACGGAAAGTTCCGTGGCGCCTTCGTGGGCAATCGCAAAGAGCACGCCCTGGTATTCCCGTTCGCGCTCGATGGGAAGATAGATGGCCTGGCGAATGCCCACCTCTTTGCCGGGGATTCCCATGAGGAAGAGATAGCGCTCGGAGTTGGCGGCATTTCCCCACCGCGGCTCGAACCGCATGCCCAGGTTGCGCAAGGCGAGCCACGGCAACGGCATTCCATCGCGGCCTGAGCGGGTGAACTCCGGGGCCGAAAAGCGATTTTGCAAAAAGGCCAGGCTGGCGTCGTAGCTTTCCAGACTGGGGTTGTCCAACAGTTGCGCGGAGACTCCGCCATAAATGGAGTTGCCGATATCCTCCAGAAAGGTCCCATAAACCGTGCGGGGAATTGTGAACGCGGCGGTTTGCGCGGCATGAATCTCAATGGAAGCTTCCGGCCGCGAGCTGGAACGGTATTGGGAAATCGACTGCGCGTACAGACTTCCAGCCGTCAGGCAAAAGGCGAGAAGAAAGCTCAGCTTGGTGTTCATCATATTCATAATGTATCGCACCGCGGCTTCAAGTCTGCAAGCAGAGTTCCTTTGCCAGTTCCGCCGTGCTGAGTAGCGCGAGCTTAGCCCGGATTTCTCACCATGGTTTCGCGAGGGCGGAGTTTCCGCACTCAAAATAGTCGTTCCGCATGCCATAGTGGAAAATCATGGTTAACTTATTTACTTTCAACAACTCATCCAGAAAACACCATAAGTCGTTTGTTTTCATAAACTCATTGGGAGCACTTCTTTTGACCCTTTGTTTTCAACAAATTATTGGGAGCAACCTCCATTTTTAACATCTTTTTTTTCGTCGTCCTTTGCTTTCAATAACTTATTGGGAGCACTTTTCTTGGCCCTTTGTTATCAATCGATCATGGGGGGAGATTTTCATTCGTAACCTCCTGCGGTGTGTGCGCAGGGATGCTGTCCGTCGAGTTCGCAGTTCGAATGAATTGTGGTTGACGGAGAATGGAGACCTGCGCGTGGGCATGACGGACCTCGCCGTGACGCCGTCTAGTATATCAGGCTACGCTACCCGTGGCAAGAGAAATCAGCCGTTGCCGAGCCTACGAATTGTCACTACGCAGGGGCGCCCCGGGTGGGCGTCCAAACCGGGCCGAGTTGGCCCCAATGGGCAGCTACTCCCCTGCCCATTCAAACGAGTCATGGTATGAGCCTGCGCGACGCGCCTTGGAGTGCGGCGGCAGCAGCTACCGCCTTCCGCCTTTGATTCATACGGGAATAGTGCAAGAGCGGGAACAAGCAAGCGTAGCGCGGCTGAGCCGCAACCAGAGGCGTGCCATGGCCATCTTGGCCATGCCCCGGCACGGGCGGGACGCCCGTGGCACGTCGAGTGCACCGTTCGGCCCTAGGCACGAGACGAAAATTCCTGTTAAGAAAGAGAATTCACGTTATTGCAATTTAGACCTGTTTTGTAGGTCCGCAGTGGAAGAGCCGTTAAAACTCCCCTCCTGATTCAGGGGGGGCGGCGCGATCGCGCCGGGGGTGGTTACCCGCGGCAAACCGGTTGTCAGCAAGCGTAGCGCGCACCTATTTTGGAGGTCCACGGCCCTTGAGCGCGGACTGTGAGAGGACTCGCGGGCCTTAGATACCGGTCTGTGCCCGCAAGTTCGGTAGACTGTCGAGTCAACTGTGGAGTATATTCCACAGTATGGAAACCATCCAAGTTGTCCTAAGTATGGCACTCCTCCGCGCCGCAGATGGAGCTGCTCGGCGGGCGAAGGTGAACCGTTCGGCGCTGGTTCGCGAGGCGCTGCGCGAGCACCTGAAACGCCTCGAAACGCGAGAACTTGAGGCCCGCGACCGCGCGGGCTACGCGGAGCATCCCGATGTCTCCGCAGGGGCCGCGGATTGGGAACAGGTGGCAGCGTGGCCGGAGCGATAGCACGCGCAGAAGTTCGCCTCTATCAATTCCCCCGCCCGGACAAGCAGCGACCCGTGGTCGTGCTCACGCGGGAGAGCGCGACCGCGTACTTGTCCGCGGTCACGGTGGCCCCGATCACATCCACCATCCGGGGTGTGCCGTCGGAGGTCCGCTTGACCGAAGCGGACGGAATGAAGGCCCCTTGCGCGGTTAATCTGCACAACGTCGTCACCGTGTCGAAGGCTCATTTGGGTCGACGCGTGGCAGTGCTCAGCCCGGAGCGAATGAAGGAAATCTGCGCCGCCTTGGGCTTCGCTCTCGGCTGCACCGCGTAGGGGCAAGGAAACGGCTTGCCGTCCATTTGGTTCCGCATTCACCATGCGGAACGCCGATTTGATGGTAGCCGCGGTCAGCGCTTTCCTGACCGCGGGTTCTTTACTGCGGAAACGTGAACTTGCGGCGAGGGGCAGGCGGTGCAAATTGGGGATGGACGCGTGAGAAGAGCCGTTTTCTGGGTCCACGGCACTTCAGACGTGGCCGAACCGAAGCCGCAGAGCTTGGAAAGCGGCTCTGCGCCAGCCGGCCAAACGACGTAAATTGCTATGTTTACAACGGAGGCGTGGAGACACAGAGGAAAGTAGCGGAGCCCTACGTGTGCCGGCCTCAAGGTCAGCGCCGCGCCAGGTTTTCCCTTTTGCGGCCCGACCCTTCCCGATGGGTTTTATTTTGGGCGCCGCCCCCGTGGGCAGACCTCTGGTATACTCGGTGAAGGTTCCTCAACATGAGTTCCCCAAATGACGACATGATTCGCGATATTGTCCGCCGCATAGTTGATACGGCGCAGCCGGAGAAGGTGATTTTGTTTGGCAGCCAAGCGCGGGGCGATGCCGGGCCAAACAGCGACTATGACGTGCTGGTGATCAACCCGTCCGCTGAGCCGCGATACCGCCGCTCCATACCTCTCTATGTGGCTCTGGCCGATCTGCCGGTGGAAGTGGAAGTGATGGTCTACACGCCCGAGGAGGTGGATGAGTGGAGTCAAGTTCCCCAGGCATTTGTCACCACCGCCGTGCGAGAGGGGACGACAATTTATGAAAGACGCCGCTGAGCTTTGCCAGGGGCTGCTTCGCAAAGCCAAAAGCGACCGAATCGCCATGGAGGCTTCGCTAGGAGCACAAGCCTTCGATTCAGCATGCTTTCATGCACAGCAACTTACGGAAAAGTGCCTAAAGGCCTTTCTGGCTTATCGTCAGGTGGGGTTTCCCTACACGCACAATTTAACCAAGTTGATTGAGATAGCGGCAGGGATTGACGCTGCGTTCCGCGCACTTCTGCCCACCGTTACGCCCCTTACGCCCTATGCTGTGGAATTGAGATACGATGACTCGTTTTGGCCGACCCAGCAAGTGGCTGAAGAAGCACGCACGTCGGCACTGCTGGTCTGCCAATGCGTTTTGGATCGCTTGCCCCCCGATATCAGGAAAGCCGCAGAATAACTGGCTTTCCACGATGAATATCGGGCCAAGCGATAAGGTAAGGATAGACGTCAGTGTTGGCCAATACAATCAGTATCACGCCCATCGCGCGCCGGCGTGAAGTCTACGAGAGTTGACGGGCGTGGGCGCCTTCCTACTTTCGATATTCCTCGACGCTAAGACGGCACTTGTTCCGAGGCCAATCGGCGGGCTTCCTGGCGGGTGTAGAGGATGCGGTGGACCACGGTGATGTTCGATAGCACGGCGATGAGCCAAAGAACCGGCGCCATGCGGTCAAACAGCGCTCCAATGATGAACAGTACCACGCGCTCCGGCCTTTCCAGGAACCCCACCTTGCAGGTCGGGATCAGGTTCTCAGCGCGGGCCCGGGTATAGCTGACCATGACGGAGCCGATCATGGCGACCGCCACCAGGACCACGTAAAAATATCGATTGATGCGCCCGTAATAAATCAGCAATCCAATCAACAGGGAGAGGTCCGAATAGCGGTCCATGACGGAATCGTAAAAGCCGCCAAAGGCGGTCACACGCTTGGAGAGGCGCGCCACGCGGCCGTCCGTCATATCGAAAAGACCGGCCAGGATGATGGTGGCGCCCGCCCAGCGGAAATACCCGGAGGCGAACAGATACGCCGCCAGGCAATTGATGGCAAATCCGATGAAAGTGAGGAAATTGGGGTTGATGCCGCTGGCGGCGAATCCGCGAACAATCGCGTCAAGAACGTACTTCAGAGTGTCGCCAATTTTTCGCGTAAGCATGGGGGGTCTCCGCGTCCCAAGCGGGAGGGAATCCGCGGGAGGTTAAAGTGCCTGGTCGTGAAAGGTCATAACGGCGCGGACCTCGAATTCGCGGGAACCGTTTGGCGTGGTCACGGTAACTGCATCCCCCACCTTTTTGCCCATCAGGCCCCGGCCAATAGGTGAGGTCGTGGAAATCAGTCCCTTGCTTACGTCTGCTTCCTCGCTGGTAACCA
>JARLGN010000490.1 GCA_031292775.1 Acidobacteriota bacterium
GTTCGCGTTCCCCTCTGGGCCTTCTTCGGAGTTTTCAATCATAAGGTAATTGATTATCAATCCTTGCCCATGCAGATCAATCACTACAACTACATGTGCTACTTGCCCATGCCCTTCTCCCGCCGCGCGCATTTTGTGCTGGCCAATGATGGCGACGAGGAGTACATTCGGCCCGTGGCTTATGGTGTGGATTATGAAAGTGACGCCACCTTCGCCACCGAAGCAAGCCGCCTCCATGCCTCGTATAACCGCTCCAATCCTGTTCGCGACGGCATTCACCAATTATTGGACATCACCGGCAAAGGCCAATACATTGGCAACTTCCTCCAGGTGGATACCAAGTGGGAGGGTTGGTGGGGGGAGGGCGACACGGACTTCCGCGTGGACGGCAAGCCCTTGACTCATACCATGGGCACCGAAGATGAATACGGCGCGTGCTGGGGATTTGAACATACCTACTCCTATATCTACAGTGGCTATATCCAAATGGATGAAGGCCAGAACCGCATGTACCGATGGTACCTGGCAAATCCCGTACGATTCCAGAAATCGCTGGAAGTGGAAATCCAGAATCAGCGCAACGACGCCGGGAAACAGGTACCCAGCCACGACGACTACACCAGCGTGGCGTTCTGGTACCAGGAAGGCGCGCACGCCGCTCCGCCGCTGCCGGCCTACGCGGAAAGAATTGCGCCCAACCGGAGCGGGGAGTATCCGCGCACGCCGTTGAAGTAGATCCATTGGTCGGCCCATTCACAACCACTCAGGCGCCCGGGGGAATACGCGTTCAAATAACGATTGGCAGTAACCAAAGCCCGTATCACGGGCGTTGCTGACATCGCCCCTGCGGGGCTTAAAATATTTCGGTTCCGGCATACGTTCCCACGGCTGGCTCGCCATGGGCGAAATGATCACGCCACTCCGTGGCTGAAGACCCTCCGTGGTCGAGCACCTCTGATCAAACCCCGCGTCACGCGCGTTGAGGGGATTCTTGAAGTTATTTTAACGCCGATGGGCGCTCGGGGTACCACCCCCTCCTTACCTGAGAGAGGAACTTCAATCGCCACCCTTCCACATTCAGGAGGGGTGGAGCCCCGCCGGGTGGTTACCCGCAAAAGGTGGTTATCCACACGGGGGGCCTTTCAGCAGTGGATGAAGCCCTACCATCCCAAACCCGTCATTGGAATCGCTTCTAGTCCACGTTAGACCATACCCCAACATGCCAAAATGCTGGAATGAAGCCCACAAAATGACAAAAACTTTGCGCTTGACTAGACCACGCAAGGCGAATAATCTAACCGTGCTAGACCAAACCCAGGGACCCACGGATTCTTACCATCTGTCGAAGCGAGTCGCGATTGAGCGTGGCGTTGGCATTTCACCAATGCTGCTTGAGCGGGACGGAACCCAAATCTTCGTAGCACTCAGGGGCACGGAAACTGTGCCTCTTGCAAGTGGCGTCGGACAATGGGCACGCACATTCCAGAGAAGGGAGAATCGAACGTGCAACTCACCGATTATCTCCGGAAAGCTCAGTGGGCGCTCACCGCGTTCGTACTGCTTTTTTGTGCGACCGCGCAGGGGCAAATTATCACCAGTACCATCCTCGGCCATGTCAGTGACAGTTCCGGCGCGGTAGTTCCGGGCGCTGAGGTAACCGTTACGAATGAGGGAACTGGAATCTCCAACAAGGTGACAACCGATTCAGCCGGGCTCTACTCAGTGTCCGCCCTGGTGGCGGGTGTGTACAGCGTCGCGGTAAGCCAACAGGGTTTCGAGACTTTTCGCGCTCTTGACGTCCAACTGCTGAGTGCGCATACCGTTCGCGTTGATGTAACCTTGAAGATCGGCGCGTCTCGCCAGGTGGTTACCGTGACCGGCGCGGGGCCCATGGTGCACACGGACTCTGGCAGTGTCGGCACGGTGGTCTCCCAGCAACAAATGGCGGAATTGCCGATGCCGATCCAGGACGTCGATGCTTTATTGAAACTAACCCCCGGCGCCATGTGGGGCCAGAGCGTTAGCAACCCCAGGATCAATGGCAGCGCCTATTGGGGGGGAAACAACTTCACCTTAAATGGTGCGCTGGCCGATGACACGGGGAATGGCGGGGGGCCCTATGCTTCCCAACTAAGTGAAATCAGCCTGCCCCAGCTCGACTCGCTACAGGAATACAGGGTGGACTCCATTGACAACAATGCGGAGTATTCGCGCTTGGCCACCATTACCTTGGTGACGAAAGCCGGGAGCAACCAGTTTCATGGCGACCTCTACGCAATCAATGGGAACGCAGCGCTGAATGCCAACTCTTTCACCAGCAACGCCACGGGATTGGCCCGCGTCCCGTATGTTCGGAACACGTTTGGGTTCAACGTTGGCGGACCCATTAAGCGCGACAAGCTGTTTTTCTTTGTCGGCTACTCTGATTTCATGAATCACACCGCCGCCACCGAGACCCTCTCTCAACCCTCCGCGAACATGCACCAGGGTAACTTTGGGGCCCTGTGCACCACCTTTAATTCGAGCGGGGTCTGCACCACGGGCACCCAATTGTATAACCCGCTGACGGGCGCACCTTTCCAGAACAACATCATCCCCACCAGCATGTTTGCCTCGCAGGCGACTACGCTGCTGACCTATCTCCCTACCCCCACGCTCAGTACGGCGGGATTGCCGGGCGGGGCCAACGACTTGTTCAGCTACAACACGGTGCGCCAGGACGAGAGGTCCTTGAGTGTCCGAATGGATCTCAAAGTCTCCAACAAGGATATGCTCTATGGCACATTCCTGCAGGCCGCGCCGGGGCCTTGGCAGCAAGCCCAGGCTTACACCAAGACGTATGGCAACTTCCAGGCTTATCCCGAAGAGAACTATGGCTTCACTCTGGCGGAGAATCACACCTTCAGCCCCACCACCCTTAATGAACTGCGGGGGGCGTTCTTCGACAAGAGTACGTGGGCGATTGGCCAGAACCAGGCTCTTAACCCGAGCACACTGTTCCCGCTGCTCACGCCTGGTTACAATCGCGGCATGCCGACAATGGCTATCACTGGCTACACCGGCATGTTTTATGACTACGGCACGGGGCCTCGTTACCATGGACCGGACATCCAATTCACCGACAATTTCACCCACGTGAAAGGCCGGCATACCTTCAAACTCGGCGCCGACGAAGCCGGCTTCAAGGCCTATCAGCCAAGTTTCGGCGGCGGACTGGGAAGCTTCTCGTTTAACGGCCAGTGGACTGCCGGTAAGGGCTGGTCAGGTGCGGGCGTGACTCCCTCCGCCGGGAACGCGTTTGCAGACTTCCTGCTGGGTTATCCCTCGTCGGACACCCTCTCCCCGCCGGGCGTCTTCGGACGAAACCTCTACGACCGGCAGTGGGCCTTCTATGGGCAAGACACCTGGCAAGCCACGAAACGACTCACCTTCCATTACGGGCTCCGCTATGAGTACCAAGCGCCATGGTGGTTCCCCACGGATGGAGGAGTAGGTATTTCGACATACTACGACCCGACCACGAATAAGATCGCCCTGCCGGAGAATTCCAGTACGCCGTTCTTCCCGCCGGTTGGGGCCAGCCCTGTCCAATATGCTGCCTACCCGTTCACGACCACCAAAGCCCTCGGCTTGGGTATCCACTGGTTGAAGCCAGACAGAAACAATTTTGCACCGCGGATTGGTTTAGCTTATCGCCCCTTTGGCAACAACAACACGGTATTCCGCGGCGGTTACGGTGTTTACTATGGCTTTGAGCCCAGCTTCATTGGCAATGACAACATGACGCACAATCCACCCTGGCTGGCTGGGTCGGTTGGCCAAGGGACCACTTTCTCCAGTGCTCTCCCCGGGCACCCCCCCGCTGCCGGGTACCAACCGGATATCACCTTTGCCAACCCCTTTCCCAGCACCCTTGCGGCGCAAACTGCCGCCGGCAACCCCAATATCACCTACATGCAGCAGAATTTCGTGAACCCGGTCGCTCAACAGTGGAACCTGACCGTGGAACATCAATTCGCGGGAAATTGGATGGGCCGCATCACCTATTTTGGTAGTCAAACCCATCACATCCAATGGTATGGCATAGACATCAACGTGCCCGTTACACAGACGGCCAACGTTTCCACTCAGGCCCAACGTCCGCTGCAACCTTGGGGAACGATCAGCGGCGTCCGTTCAGGGGGCAAACAGAATCTCGACGATCTTCAGATTGAGGTGACCAAGCGCTTCTCCCAAGGCTTGAACATACAGTCGTACTACGTCTGGACAAGGAGTCTGGACAATGCAACGGCCAGTGGAGGCATTCAGGATTGGCACCTTCCCAACCTCGAGTACGGCAATACCGAATATGTACGGCGGCACACGTTTAACGTCGCCTACGTCTACCAATTGCCTTTCGGTCGAGGCAAACACTATCTGGGCAATGCCCATGGCGCTCTCAACACGGTATTGGGTGGTTGGGAGCTAACCGGTGACACGGTTTACGCCACAGGTGTCCCGTTCTCGGTCAGTTTCACGGCGCCCGCCAGCAAGGTCGGCTGGTTGAGTGGCCGGGCGGACCGCCTATCGGGCACCTCCGCCTATCAAGGTCAGGTACGCAGTTCGCATGACGTTATCAGCGGCGTTCCGTGGTTCAACGTTAATGCCTTTGCCCCACCCACCCCTTGGGCTTTTGGGGACTCACAGCGCAATACACTTTGGGGCCCGGGCTTTAACAACTGGGATGTCGCCATGCTGAAAGACTTCCGGATCCCAGGTCGGGAAGGCTTGCGTTTGCAGTTCCGCTCGGAATTTCTGAATGCTCCAAACCATTTCAACCTCGGCACGCCCAACGCGACGATTGCCGATACGCGCGACGGTGGATCGCCGGTTCCGGCGGCTGGAACCATAACAAGTTGCTCCCCGAATTGTCCGTATGGAAGTCGGTTTATTCAATTCGGGCTCAAGCTCATATATTAGGCGAGAGAATTTGCTCGATTCTCGCTCGGCAATTCCATGAAAAGCTATTCCCAACACGGGCATACCTCCTCTCAACCCAGGGGGTATGCCCCAACTCTAAATCGCGAGGCGCTGCGTGTCTTCGGCAAGAAGGTGGCTGGATCGTAAAACGCGCAGCGTTCCTCCACGGTAAGCAGGTTGCAAACCAGTGCAAACTTCTAATTCGTCAATGCCCGTGGACAAGCGCTGCATTCCACCCTTGACCACGCGGCCCCAACACTTTATCTTCGTACCTCTGCCATCTTGAGGAAGCCATTGCTCGCCACCCGATTGATTTTCTGCAGGAACCGAAAGTGTCTCTTCACTCCGGAACGAGCGGTCGGAAGTCGCAGCATGAATCACCAGAACCCCCATCGAGGAGCGCACTCTTATGAAAATGAATCGTAGAGATTTTTTCCCTACTGCCTATCTCGCGGCCTTGGCAGGCACAAAATTGGCAGCGGGCAAGCCGTCTCCTGCGGAGGGGGCTGCGCGTTTCCACTTTGATACGAAAACCCACCGCTACTCCGTCACCGGTCCCGTGGGAGTCAAGGAAGCTCGCCTGGGAGTGGAGATTGACGGCGTCACGCATTGGGCCGACGCGGCCGCTCATGTGGATTGGACTGGCGCCGAAACCGGCGAGGCGAAGATCGAGTTCACTTCCCCGCCCGTAACATGGCGAGTGCGGTTTGATTGGGAAAGTGATGGCCACGCGCTGGTGGTCAGCTCCACCTTGGAGAATCGCGGCAAGCAGCCGCTGAAGTTGGGCCGTTGCCGGCTTATTGACACCACGGACCGCACCAGCCAGGTTCTGTTCGGGGCCCATCCCGAAAAAGCCGCCGCGCTGGTCACGAATGGCACGGGCAATCCTCCGTGGCGGTCGCATGGTCTGGCGCCCTCCACCCAACGTCAGTCCGAGCGTTCCGACACCTTTTCCACCGAAGGCGTGAATACTGTCCATGGAAAGCTCGCGCTGGTCCCGGGCCAGGTCGTCAGCGCCAAAGGTCCGTTCATCAGCAAAACCCTGACGCAGTGGTTCACCCCCGCAGGTGGTCCGGCCCTGCAATTTGGATTTCTCACTTTTGACCGCGCTGAAACCGTCACCGAGTCAGGTTGGGATGAAGCGCGTCATGTACCGGTAGTGAGCGCTTGGACAGATTTTCAGGGAACCGAGCTCCAACCCGGCGCCTCTCTGGATTCCGAGACGTTTCGTATTGGCCTGGAGATGGATCCCCACGCCGCGCTGGAATCCTGGGGCGATGCGGTGTTCCAGCGCTATCACCCGCCGTTGTGGCACAACATTCCCGGCGGATGGCTGGGTTGGGCTTGGGTGGATGGACTCAACACCGAATTGTGCGAAGAAGTTGTGCGCCGGAATATCCGCGCCGTGCGCAATCGCCTGAAGCTGGATGAAAACTACATCCAGTACGTTTGGGTTAGCATTACCAATCTGAAAGACTTCCTGCCCGGCAACTGGTTGAACTGGAATTACGAACGCTTTCCCAGCGGGCCGGACGCCCTGGTAAAGGACCTCGGTTCGCTCAACTTCACCCTGGGATTGTGGACGGGCACCTTTTGGATGAATGCGAACATAACCAAGGGGATGGAGGAGCTGAAAGATGCCTGGCTGAAGTACCAGGGAAATCCCATCGTCATTAACCATCGCGATTTGGGCCCCATGTATGTTCCTGACCCCACCCACCCCAAGACTCAAGCTTTCATCAACAGGGTCTATACGGCTTACCGGAAATGGGGGGTGCGCTATTTCATGATCGACTTTACCGATGCCGTTGCCGGACCCGTTCCCGGCACCCATCCTAATGACGGTTACTTCGACAAAACCAAAATCACCGGACCGCAAGCCTGGCGCGAAGGTTTTCGTGCCATCCGCGCGGCCGTGGGGGACGACACTTACTTGCTGTTGGTTGACGAAACCTTCCAGAACATCGGCTATGCCAACGGAAACCGCGTGGGCTCAGACTACGGCGAAGGGCGTCCGCTTTATGGGCCGGGCAAGGGCTTTTACCCCGGCACGTTTGTCATCAACAAACCTGACTATTGGAACTCCCACCGCACCAGCATCTGCGCCATGATGTACTACTTCACCCACCGCAAGCTGTTTCTCTCCGACAGCGGCAACGTAATGACGGTCGACAAGCCCCTTCCGCTCGCCGACGCCCAGATCGCCGCAACCATTTTCGGCATCAATGGCGGACCTGTGATGCTTGGTGACGATATTGAGCGTATGGATGAAGACCGCCTGCAGATGGTCCGCTCCGTCTTCCCGCGCTTGCCCGAGTGTGCCCGCCCGCTTGATCTTTTCGACTACACCGAAATCGATTATCCCCAGGTCTTCCATCTGAAGGTTGAGCGCGAATGGGACAATTGGGATCTGCTGGCCGTGTTCAACCTGGGCGAGCACACACTGTTCAAGACTGTCCCGCTGGAGCGCCTGGGGCTGGATCCCAAAGCCACCTACGCAGTCTTCGATTTTTGGAACCAGCGGTTCGAAGGGATTGAAACCCGCGGCGCCGTTTCCGTGGAAGTGCCTCCCGATAGCGTGAAGCTGCTGCGCATTGCCCGCGACCGCGAGCATCCGTGGATACTCTCAACGGACATGCACGTCCGCCA
>JARLGN010000491.1 GCA_031292775.1 Acidobacteriota bacterium
AATGGTCAGGGGATACGGTGGATGAATGATGGCGTGCCAGTGATCGGGCAGGAAGACCCACGCGGTCAGCAGAAAGCCGTGTTTCGTCCTCATGCGGGTAAGGGAGTTCGCCAGACGCTCGAAATCGCCCTCTTCCAGCCTGGTCCGTCAGGGCAACAAATTCACCGTCACAAAGATAAATCGATCGAACAGAAAGGCCGGCGCAGACGAGACATGGCGATGATTTACGCGCACGTCCTACGGCGTGCAAGGACTAAGAGCCGCGGACCTTGTAAGGCAGGTCCGCGCTACGATCTTGCGCCGGCGGGGGCAACCCATTTGCGGCAGCGGCCGGCCCGGGCAGCATTTCCCTTGACAGACTATAGGCTAGTATGTATGCTATTACTGAAGGCTAGAAGGAGGCGCTCCCGTGGCAACGACCGTACGCACCCTGTTGACGAGGAAGGAAACCGGCCATCCCATGTTTGCGAGGCTCATTGACGTTCACTACGGGATGCAATCGGAAGACTGGGCCTACGAGCAGCGATTGCGGCGGCGCGGCAGAGAGGCGTCGCGGGACCCCGAGCGAAGCCTAGAGGCCGTTGAAAACAATAGGTCAAGCCAGAACCATAAAATTGTAAAGCTGACATCTAATTGAAACTAAACATCTTACAACATATCCCCCTAATCTTATAGAAAATAAAGGTAGATAGCTCCAATTTAGGTGTGCAAACCATGCCGCAACAGCCGAGGTCGGGGCCAGCGCCGGGATCGACCCCTTCAGGTTCGAATGGCGCTGGGTGCACCTTTTCCGGAGGCGTTGCCCCCGGCTACTACATTCCTCCCTTGCGTAGTTTGGAGGATTTTGGCGTTTTTCTGGAGCCTATGCGAGGCCCCACGCCACTACATGTGTTGCGGGTTGATTACGCCACAGGCTGCGCGAAATAGGCAGGGAAGCGTCGAGTGTAGGGTTTCTTCTCGCGGTAGGAGCGGGCGAGTTCCATGTAAATTCCCAGGTCGCGGTCGAGGTCAGCCTGCGTGCCGTCGAAATAGAAATTGCGGATGGGAATTCCCGCGTAGGCCTTGGAAAGCTTCGGGTAGATGGCCTCGGTCACGATGCCGTTCATGCAGGTGAAGGGGCTGATGTCGATAATGCCGTCGGCCCCGTGCTTGGCGAGATAAGCGGCCTTGCCCGCGCTCAGCACCATCTCACCCAGCGCGCCGCCAGTGGGCAGGTAGGGCCACGCGAGGTCCAGAATCTCTTCAATGGGCGGTTCTTCGTAGCCCACGAATTCCTCGGTAAAAGGCGCAATCAATGCCTTTTCATCGGCTTCCTGGATGTGCGTGCGCACGTAGGCCTTAACCATGGCCAGGGAAACGTTTCGCCCGGTCAGGCGCAGCTTGCGGCGCTCTTCGTTGTTGGTGTACCCCACCCACTCGGTCATGTGGCTCAGGCAGGCTTCCGCACCGTAGCTTTCCAGCTTGCGAATCAAGTCCTCATTGGAAAAGGTATTGAGGCGGCAGAAGATTTCGCCCACGACACCGATCAGCGGAATCTCGCGGTCGTATAACGCCGGGACTCGTTGAAAGCGCTCACGGCAGCGCTTCATTGATTCCACCAGCATGGTCAACTGGCATCCGGCGTCGGCGCAGCTATTCTCAACGGTCTTCACCAAGTCTGCCTGCGCCTCCAGAAAAGCGCGGTCGGCGGTTCCCGGAGTGGTTTCATAGGGACGGGTCTTCAGCAGCGCCCGGTGAATATTGTCGGCGCAGACGAGTGCGCGCCACGCTGTGCGCAGAAAAGGGGTGGCGATGCCACCCAGGTCGACATAACCATTGCGGCTGGTGGGGGAGACCACTTTCACGTCTCCGTATCCCGCGTCGCGCAGAATCTTGCGCAGGAACGGCGCGTACTGCCCGAAGCGGCAAGGGCCCTCCGCCGTGGGCATGAAGAACGCGGCTCGCTCCGCATCGAAGCCAGGCTGCTCGATGACCCGCAGAAAATCTCCCACCGTGACTTTGGCGGGATAGCACTCGTCGCCAGTGGTGTACTTGCCGCCCAATTCGCGGGTGCGCACGTCGGAAGGCGGGGTGGGCTGCGCCTCCACGCCCAGCCAGCGGAACGCCGCCGCAAAAGCTTCCGGGCTGCCCTCGCCCATGGTGGGAATGTAAACGATCTTCCCGCTCAAGGGATGGTCGGCGCCTATTTTGCGGCTACTGTGGCGATGGGGGAGGAGTGACATCGCAAGAATCCTTTGCTATCAAGATACGCTTCGCAGCGCGTAATAAAACCCGCGTCGTTCGCGTGCCCGTCGAACTGCAATACCAGCGAGGGCTTGCCGGCGGCTTCGTCCACAAACGATTTGATGTAAGAGTCCGGGCCGCATTTGAAGTTGGAGATATAAACCAGGTGCAGGTTGGGGTTCCGGCTCACGATGCGCGCCGCCGCCAGGATGCGCCGACCCGAGTTCCAATACATGTTGGGATTGACCTCGGAGATGTCTTCATCGTCAAGCGGCAGAACTTCCATGGGAAGCACGTTGATGCCGTAGAGCGTGCGCAGCTTGCGCGGGATGTCGCAATTCACGCTGCGGTCAAAGAGATTGTAGGGCCGCCCCACCAGCACCAGGGCGGGTTCTCCGGTTTCGCTCAGACGGGCCAATGCTTCCTTACCCGCTTCCTGAAGCGCGTCGCCAAAGGCATCCTGCGCGGCATACGCGGCCATTACAGCGCGGGCGTTGACGCGGGGCTTTATTCCCAAACCACGGGAGAAATTCTCCAGCGCCTTTTCCACGTGCTTGCGCCCCAGGCGGAAATGCACGGTGGGGGAAAGGAACTTCTCCTGCGCCGCTTCCAGTTGGGGTACAGCGCGAATCACAAACGGCAGCGTCTGGTTCCACGGGCACAGATGCGATTCCAGTCCGTCGTCGGGCGATTCCACGTTTACGGTGTTGGGAACCAGAACGTAATCCACGCACTTCTCCAGCAGGTCCTGCACATGCCCGTGCGCCACCTTGACCGGGAAGCAGGGCTGGGCAATCGCCAACTCCTCACCCGCCATGGAAATCTTGCGGTCGGTGGGGGAAGAGACAACGACGTCAAAACCCAGTTCCTGGAAATAGGCGCACCAGAACGGGAATCGATCGTAGTAGAACATGGTGCGCGGAATTCCCACGGTGCGGCGGCCACCCATGGTCGGCAACAGGGTTTCCTCCAACAACTTTTCCCGCCATTCCACCAGATCCTCAATCACCGGTTGGCGATCCGTACGCGCCCTCTTTCGGAACTTGTCGGAGCACTTATCGCCCCAGTAAGTGCGCTGCCCTTCAATGATGAATTCCTTCATGTCGCAGAAATTCGAGCATGCCTGGCAAACGAACTCGCGCGTGGTGAAGTTGACCCGGCCCAGGTCGTAACCTCGGAAGCGGCTGGGCACACCCGCGCTTTTCATACGGTCGCGGGCAATCAAAGCCATGCCGATGGCGCCGATCACGCCGTTGTGCGGCGGCACAATGATCTGCTTGCCAAGGATCTCGGAAAAGGCTGCCGCCACCGCGTCGTTGTACGCTGTGCCACCCTGAAAGAAGATTACCTTGCCGATCTTGCGGCCGCGCACGACACGGTTCAAATAATTGAGCGCCACCGAGTACGCCAGGCCCGCCGCCAGATCGCCCACTTCCGCGCCCTTGTGCATCAACCCGGTAACGTCGCGTTCCATAAACACCGTGCAGCGCTCGCCCAGGCGGGCGGGGTTGGCGGACGCCAGCGCCATTCGCGCAAATTCTTCCTTGATGGAAATTCCCAGTTTCTCCGCCTGCTCTTCCAGGAAAGAACCCGTGCCCGCGGCACAGGCCTCATTCATGGTGAAGTCCACCACCACGCCCTTATCAATGCGAATAAACTTGGAATCCTGCCCGCCGATTTCGAAGATGGTGTCCACAGGCTCCATACCCATCTGTTTGCAGACGTGCATGGATCCGGTCTTGTGGGCGGTGATTTCATCATTCACCGTGTCCGCACCGACCAGTTCACCGATCAACTCGCGGCCGGAGCCCGTCGTGCCCACGCCGCGGATGTCAAGCAGGTCGGCCAACTCCACTTCGATTTCCTTCAGGCCGCGATCCACCACTTCAATCGGCCGCCCCTGAGTGCGGAGGTAAATCTCTTTCAGCATGTTTCCATCTGCATCGATGACCACCAGGTTGGTGGAGACGGAGCCGATGTCGATTCCAAGATAGGCCTCCATCCGCTCACCGGGGGCGGGGAGGGTCACCGGTTTCGTGCGGTCGCGTAACAACAGCACGTTCTTCATGGAAAGCCGGTCAGTGCAATCGAAGTTCTTGCGTGCGGCCTCATGCTGGCGCAACTGATGGATGCGTTTGAACGACCGCTTGCGGTATTCCTCGGACTCCAGCATCGCCGCGCCCATCGCTCCCAGCCACGCATAATGGTCGGGAATAATAAGGTCGGCCTCCTTCAGCTTGAAAGCTTCGCGCAGGGCATTGCGCACGCCTTCATTCATCGCCACTCCGCCAATGAACGCCACGGGAGGCACCACCGCTCGTCCCTTCACCAGGCTCGATTTGTAATTGCGCGCCACGGCATCGCAAAGTCCGCGCAGAATCTGCTCCGTGGTATAGCCCTTCTGCTGGGCGTGAATCATGTCGGTCTTGGCAAACACGGAACAACGGCCGGCGATCCGCGCCGCGCAACTGGCTCCGCACGCCGCCGGGCCTACTTGCTCAATCGAGTAAAGGAGCCGCGTGGCCTGCTGGTCAATGAACGAACCCGTTCCCGCCGCGCACTCCCCGCTGGTCTGGTAGTCCACAATCCCCAGGTGCTTGCCGGTAACGTTGGGGTCAAGGCGCAGGTATTTGGACGCCTCGCCTCCCATTTCAAATACCGTGCGCACCTGCGGGTAGAACATCCGCATTCCTTTGGCAATGGCCCGAAACTCATTTTCAAAGTAGATTCCCAGGACCTTGGCAATCAACTGGCTGCCTGAACCCGTGACGCGGATGCCCTCCACTTCCTCTTCCGGCAGGAAGTCGTAAAGCTCCTTCAACAGATCAAAGGTAGATTGAATGGGGCTGCCTTGCAAACGCCGGTACCGCGACAGAACCAAGGCACGGCCGGCAAACGGGCTGGAGTCAGGAAAGGTGGCCGCATAAAAAGTTTCGGATTTCTCTGTGAGGGTGCGAAATCGCGGTCCGTCATCCGGGCCGCCAATTGCCGCAAGCTTCAAACTTACCGCGCCGATGTCCAAACCGATGTTAATGCTCATAGTGAGGTTTAAAGTTGAAGAAGATTCGGGTCAAATCACGCTAAGAAAGACTCCAAATGAAGAAGATGGGCAATTCAGATTCCGAGGGGCGACGGGAGGTTCAGAATCGGACCAATTGACCGATTAAATCGGAATCAGAGTCCGATTTAATGAGACTTTCTGTCTTTCGACGCCTAGGGCACCCCTTGAGAGAGCAGAACCGCTGGAACCTAAGAGAGGGATATCCGACGATAATGCCCTTATGAATCCGTGAGGCTATGCCGGGCAAGTTTCGTACATAGAACCTGATTATATACCCGCCATCTCTTTAAGTCGAATATCGGACACTAGGATGTTCTTTGCCCTTGATTCTATTGGGTGGAACCTCTGCTTAAATTGTGGAGATTATTTAATCCACCACTTTTTCCACAGGCAAAACCATTGAATTATTGGCAAAATCGTTCATCTCCTCATCCAGCGTGTGAACATTATGTCGATTCATTATAACCCGGTCTAATTTAGAGAGCTTGTGCTCACCTGCCACCCTCAGAGTCAAAAGCGTCTGGGAAATAGCGTCATTTTGTCAGTTTACCGTGCCCCCACCCAGATATTGATAAGGACAGAAGAGGTGCCATAGAGACTGGTCCAAGGGGCACCTCTTCTTGCCTATCCTATCCGCGGGACATGAATCCGGGGATCACGAGCAAAGTCAAGCCAGCACGCTCGCGTTCATCTGCACCTTGTTGAACGCTTCCAGCACATCGTCGACATCGCTTTTCTCGCCGACCAGCATATTTTGTTCCAGCAAGAAAGCGGTAGCACACAACTCGTCGTTCTTGGGGAGGTTAGTTTCCCGGCGATACTTTTCCAGGCGTTCCGATGAGAACACGGCCTGAAAGCCCCGCGAATTAAGGCTCCGCTCAAGGAACGGCTCCTTGTTGAGTGGGTTATAGCCAGCATCCGCCAGGATTCCTTCAGCTTTCAGGGCCGATACCACTTTGGATCTCGACACGTTCTTAAAGTGCTCCCGGTCGTAACGCATCCCAAAGCAGTAGTGGTTTTGCCGGGTGGATTCGGGGTAATTTTCCTGCATCATGAAACCGGGGATTTTCTTCAACCCCGCAGCCAAATAGGCAGCATGTTTTTCCCGCTTGGCGCAAAGCTCCTCGTATCGTTCAAGCTGCCCCATCAGTACGGCGGCGGCAAAGTCAGAGATGCGATATTTGAAAGCGCGGCTCTCGTATCGGTGCGTGTGGGGGTCGCTGCCAAAATTTCTGAACATGTAAGCCTTGGCAATCAGGTCGTCATTATCGCTGACAAGCGCGCCAGCCTCGCCGGCAGGGAGGACTTTGGATTCCTGAAAGCTGAAACAACCGATCGTGCCCCAGGTGCCGACCTTCTTGCCCTTCCACTCTGCGTGGTGCGCCTGGCATGCGTCCTCAATAACGGGAATGTTGTGTTTCTTACCGATGGCCAGAACTTTATCCAAGTGGGAGGGAGCACCGTAGATGTGGACCGGGATGATGGCGCGGGTGCGCTCCGTAATTCGGTGCTCGATATCGTCCGCGTCAAGCTGGAAGGTTTTGAGGTCGGAATCGGCAAAGACCGGCAGCGAGTAGCCCATCATAATGGCATCGACTGTGGCAATGTAAGTGTAGGGCGATGTAATGACTTCATCCCCCGGCCCCACGCCCAGAAGCTCCAGGGCCATCTGGAGTGCATGGGTGCCGCAGGGAGTAATGACGCAGCCGCGCGACCCGACTTTTTCCGCCCAGGCTTTTTCAAACTTGGGAATGAATTCTCCATCAGCCGTGCACCAGCGATGGTTGCGAAGCGACTTTAGGATATTCCGCTCTTCGGCCTCGGTAGTTTGCGGCCAATCAGGGAAGGGCTTCGATCGAACAGGAGTACCTCCCTGTAAGGCCAGCGCCTTGGGATTGCCGGAAATGGCAAAGGTACGAGGTACGGCTCCGGCTGCGGCCAAACCTACCGACGTTTTCCCCAAGAATTCCCGACGGCTTAAAGTTGTCCTTTTCTGCATGGTATGGCTTCTCCTTTTGTTCAATGGGTCAATTCCTGCTCATTCCATCCTTCATGTTCCTGCCAGTCCATGATACGGAAGTGTTTCTCTTCACGTGGAAGTTCAGCGAGTGTTTTCCTTTCACCTTCGGCCAGGTTCCCATCCTGGGATTGATACATCCAGGTAACTTCCTGGCTCATTGCGGCGGCTTCACCGCTGAGGTGTACCACAAAGTTTTCATACTTATAGGGAGCGGGTTTGAAGCCTCCCGAACCATAGACCTGATCGGCCAACACGACGGTTTTGGGATCGAGCACCTTTGCTTTTACCAATTCCTGACAGGCTTTAATGGCGAACCAGTTCGCCGTGCGGTGGTCCACATGCCGCTCATCAGGATGGGTCAGGGCGATCATGGCCGGATGAAAATTGGTAATGATTTGCCGAATGGCCTCAATCACCGCGTCGCGCGCGAATGGTAAATTGGGCCTGTAGATGTTGTCATAGGGGGCATGGTCACAGGCAAGATAAATGGAGAGAAACGGATTGGACGAGTCCTTATGTTCAAACCAGATCACCCCGGACCCTCCATCCGGCAAGCCCAGATCAATAAGTTTATCGCGAGCAAGGCCCAGGTGCTCCAGAGCCTCGGCCGATTCCTCCATGCGCACTTTGCCGAATTCGCGGGCGTCGTTGGGGCTGCAGGGCTTGTCAAAGTAACGTTCGCACTGGCCCACATCACCGGCGGTAAGAATCAGGACCTCCACCGGAATCTTGGCTTCCACGGCCGCGCGGATCAGCCCTGTGTATGCCTGTTCATCGTCCTCATGCGCGCAAACCAGCATGAGCGAAGCGGGAAGCTCATTGACGGCAATTTCTGAAGTAGTGCGGGATAGAAGATTCCCACCGCTACCGTTCAACGTCAGGTCCACGAAGTAGGTGCCTGGCTGCCCGCTCGATGGAATACTCCACGCGTCGGCTGCCACCTTCTGCGTGGCGCCACTTTTCAGGTTAATCCCGGAAACCAGCGTGCCGGAGTAAACTTCCCTGCCCTTTTGATCAGTAATGCGCGCCTGCAGGGTGGCTCCGTTCCAAGCTTCATTCCCGGGATTCTTCAAGGTGGCGGCAATCTTCACCGTCTCTCCCGGGCGATACAGCGTGTGCGAGCAGTCCACCTGCACGGCCGCCGAGACTTGCCCCGGCGCGTAGAATTCCCGGTACTTGGTGAAGTCGATAAATGAATTGTAAGGATGCGTAAAGTTGCGGCCGTAAGGCTTGGGAAGATCTCGGTCCCAGGTGCGCACAATCACCGGCGAGGTAAATTGCATGTCATATAGCCTGGTGCGTTCAGCATTCCACAAAGCCACGGTATACGTATCGACTTCCGGAGGTGGAAGTTTTTCATCTCCCAGGGCGATTCCGGAACCCATCACATCACGCTGTTTGCCGCGCAGAAAAGTTGCCGTCCCGCCGGTCTTCATGGGGACTAAAACCGCCGTTCCCGCGGAAAGGTCCAGGTGCTCGCTCAGCACCCTGACCGCCAGGTCGGGGTTGTCGTGCCCTCCCTGGGAATAAAGCGAGATCCAGGGATAATTTGCATTGGAGAACTCGAGGCGCAGACCTTTCATATCCGTGTCAGACAGATTCTCGATCCCCACCTCACACTTGATGGGCTCTCCCACGTTGTAAATGGTCTTGTCCAAGGTTACGCGCGAAATCCTGACCAGTTTCTTGTACACCACGAATCCGCGCACTTTCTGCGCGATCTCCGGAGTGTGCTGAATTCGGTCTTCAACGTGTAAGGTAAGAGTGTAAAGACCGGTGGGCGCCTGCGGGGGAATCGGCCAGCCCACCTGGAATTCCTCCACGCCGGATTTCGTTTGCGGAAGGCGGTCCATCTCAACGCTGGTGTTTGAGGTTGTTCCGTAATACTGGATCTCGGCAAAGACCACGTAGCGCTTCGGCTGGCCTGAAAGCCCATGTACGGTGGCGTGAATGTACGCGAATGTGCCGCTGTTAAAGCCCGTCTCCATGGGCCCGCCCTCAATCGAAATCTCCGCGCCCCAAAGTGGCCCGGCGACCAGAAGAAGAACTCCCGCCAGCGCAGTCCACCACCCTTTTCTCTCGAGCATCTCTTCTCCTCGTCCCCCTGTAGGATTGCCCTATTATTGCTGGTACTTAGGGCCAGTTCAAATTAATTCGCTTGTCGGAGCATTGTGAAAAGAGAAGCTGTGGCATATCATTTCGCCTGAAGTGCGGCAAAAACCAAACCCAAGTGTGATCTATGCCGAGGGGAATGGATTGAGCAAGGAGCGATCGCGGAAGCATGGTGATCCAACTCCCTCCCCGCATAGGACAATCATTAATGTCGGTTAAAATTCTGATGGCGGACGGGGACTTGGCATCTTTGGAGTTGGCCAAAACGACCACGTCTTTATTGCAATGGTGCGATCTTGTGACGTTCGCGGATGGACGCGAAGCGGCGGACTGTTTGCAGACCGAAAAGTTCGACGGTCTCATCGTGGCGGTCAAGGTGCCACACATGGACGGGTTCGAGATCATCCAACGAGTAAAGAATTCACGCCTCAATTCAGGAATCCCCATTGTTATGCTGACAGTGGAGGATGATATCGAAATAATGCGCCGGGGATTCAAGGCCGGCGTGACCTTCTTCACCGTCATGCCGCCCAACCGGGATCGCTTCTATCGCCTCATCAACGCCGTCCGCGGAGCCATGGAAAACGAAAGGCGGCGGCACCTCCGGCTGCCCTACCACACATCCATCACCTGCAATCTGGGGGACCAGGGCGGCAGGCGGTTCGTATCGGAAAGTGTGGATATTTCGGAGGGAGGAATTTCTGTGCGACCCTCGGGTGGAGTTGAGGTGGGCCAGATACTGGATCTGGAACTCCTATTGCCCCAACTTGTGGGGCCGGCAAATCCTGCGGTCAAGCGGTCCAGGAATTCGCTTTTCGGCGGGCGCCAGGCGCCTTTGACGGGGCCGCAGAAAGTGCGCGCCAAGGTCCGTTACAAATCCCCTTCGGGTGAAACCATTGGAATGGATTTCCTCGACATGACGCCCGCCCAACGTGAAGTCATCAAACGATACATTGCCGGGGACAATTGAGCTGGGCGTGCCGCACGGTAGCTCTTGCCCCACAGTATTGCGGTCTCTAACTAATCATGCTAACTAAAAGCAGTGAGGGAAAAATCGTGAGGCACTGGCTCAGTGTTCTGGCGAGTCTTCTGGGTGTAATTGTGGCTGCGGCAGTTATGTTCCCTGGCCGGGCCGCCCCGCAGGCAACGCCGCAGGCGACGGCCCAACCTGAAGACATCGCCATTATCCGGCACCTCAATGCCGCAATCACCTGGTATAAGCAGTTGACGAGTGTGGATGAAGCCGCGGGGCTTCCGAGCGATGCATTTTACCTCGACAATGCTCGCGGTCTCGCCAGGCAGGCGCTGCTACTGGCCTTCCAATCCGCAGACGCCGAGGCCGCTCTATTGCTCACAGAAAAAGGTGGTGATGCCGGCGCGGGCACCGCTCTCTCAACTGAAGCCTCTGACCAGCGGCAGAACGTCGCCAAGGCTGCTGCGGCCATCTCCAATCAGATTAGCCAGGCCCAAGCGCAGATCGAAATCTTAGACAGTCAGATTGCAACGGCGTCGGGGAAGAATCGCCAGGGATTGATATCGAAGCGGGAAAATTGGCAAGAACAACTTGACTTCGACAAGGCCCGGCAGGAAGCGTTGCAGAAGTTGTCGACGTTCACAAACACCGGCGCGGGGAAAGCAGGGGGGTTGCAAAAGGAGGTCGAGAACCTGAAGAAATCGGTCCCGGATCTCTTTGCCAAAGCCCCGGCTGCGGAGGCCGCACCCACGGCTTCCAGCCCGCCCGCAGCTTCCCCGGAAGGGTCAGGGCTGATCAGCCAAGGGTCGGTATTGTTCTCGAGATTAGAAAACCTCCGCATGATTAACCAGTTGATCGGAGGCGCCGCCAAAGTCAGTGAGATGGCCCGCCAGCTACAAACTCCACTGCGCGCCAAGCTCCACATCACGATTGAGCAGGGAAGCCAGTTGGCAAACCAGCTCGCGCCGCAAAACGCAGGAAGCATCGAAGCATCCCGGCAGAAGATGACTTCGCTCACGGCCCAGTTCAAGCAGATTTCAAACGCCACAATTCCACTGACGCAGGAAATTGTCTTGCTGGAAGAAAGTCAGTCGAACTTGCAGCAGTGGGAAAACTCCGTGCATCGGGGATACACGCAGATACTCACGTCTTTCCTGACCCACGTGTCGATCCTCCTGATCGGGATCGGCTTTGTGGTGGTAATTTCCGAGCTTTGGCGCAGAGCGACGTTCCGGTACGCCCTGGAAGCGCGGAGGCGGCATCAACTATTGCTTCTGCGCTACATCGTCACCGGCCTGCTCCTCGCCATTGTCCTTACTTTGGGATTCGTGAGTGAATTTAGTTCGCTGGCCACCTTCGCCGGCTTTCTTACCGCTGGACTTGCGGTGGCCCTGCAAACGGTGCTCCTTTCAGTGGCGGGCTATTTCTTTCTGATTGGCCGGCATGGCGTGATGGTGGGAGATCGTATTTCTGTTTCCGGTGTTACGGGAGAAGTGATCGATGTGGGATTGGTTCGCCTCTACCTGACGGAATTGGCCGGCACAGGTTCCGACCTTCACCCCACAGGACGCGTGGTGGTAATTTCCAACTCCGTGCTATTCCTTGGGGTGCCGTTCTTTAAGCAAATCCCTGGTACCGCCTATTCCTGGCACGAAGTGGCGGTGAAGCTGGAGCGCGGGAGCAATTACGCACTGGCAGAAAGCACCTTGCTGGAGGCGGTTAATTCCGTTTATTCCCAATATCGTGAAAGCATCGAGCAGCAGCATCAGGCGGTGAGAGGTTTGATGGCCATTTCGCCGGTAGTGCCCAGCCCGCACGCACGGTTTCAGTTGGTGGAAAACGGATTGGATCTGGTGGTGCGATATCCCGTCGTGCTCACCAAGGAGTGGGAAGTCGATCACCAAATGGCGCGAAAAGTGGAAGAAGTGATCAACGGTAATCCGGAATTGAAAGCAGCAGCGGGATTACCCACGATTCGGGCAACGGCCAATGCGTAGTGCCTCGTCAGAGGTGCACCACGGCATATCGAGCGGATCAAGTCAAACCTTCACGCGCCACAACTCCAAATTCCCGCGCGTGCCCCACTCAAAAGAGCGCGGTCACGCACTTCACCCTTTCTTGCCGGCCGGACCAGGTGAAGACTCAGGGCGCATGAACTTGTGACGGGGTTTTCTTCCTCGCGGTTTTCTCACGCGATCCTGAATTATGATGCGCTGGCAATCGCAGCAGACAAGGTGAAATCCGCTCGGAGAATTTACCAGCCGTGAAGAACCGCAGTTAGGGCATATCGGTTGAGAGGCCATAAGGAGAAGAAGCTTAGCATAGGTTAGAAGCCGCGCCTAGTTACAAA
>JARLGN010000492.1 GCA_031292775.1 Acidobacteriota bacterium
CCCGGCAATGGCGCACCCAACGATTCCGATAACGACCAGCAGCACCCCGAGGAAGACCATGTGGCCCTGGGGCGTCGAGATCCTGTCCCGATGCTGGATCAGCAGTGGAAGCAGCGAACCGAAAGCCGTGGAGATGCCGATGGCAATCGCGAAATTCAGCGCCATGCCAACGGCCGCGATGCCGAGGCCGAACAGGATTTGCGCCAGGCCAAAACCCACGCCGAAGGCAACCAGCATCATCGTGTTTTGCATGCCTCCCTGTTGATAAACCTCCAGGGGATGCGGAACAGTTAAAAAGAGGATCAGCCACGGAAAAACCACCATCCCAAAAACCGCCCAACCCGCCCTTCGGGCTCCCCTTTTCCCAACAAAGGAGTGATAGAGCACCAGGCTTTACAACCTGCGGAAAAACGCTTCACAGTGGATAACCACCCCGGCGCCCAAGGCGCCACCCCTCCTGAATCAGGAGGGGAGCTCTTTAATAACTCCCCTCCTCAGATGAGGAGGGGTGGCGCGCCGAGCGACGGGGTGGTGTTGATCCGAGCCCTAAAGGACGACGCTACATGCCGCAATATCTCTGACGCACTACTTATGCGCCATCCGCGATTCAAACGCGTAGCTTCCCGAACCAACTTCGTAAACCGCCTTCCCCTCCTCTGAGCGCAGATACTTTACGCCGCGACTTTCGCCCACCGGTTTGGCGCCCTCGGTGACAGCCGACGGGCTTTGCGCGGGCACATAGACGGTCGCAGTGGTATTGGGGGGCACGGTCACGTTCCAGATAAAATTGCCGCCAGCAATCTTCCAATCACTAACGATCTTTCCGTACGTTGACGTATACGAGGCCTTTACATACGTCAGGTCGCCAATCGGGGTGGGACGCATCATAATGTGCTTGAATGCCGGCTGCGCAGGATCGGGCCGAATCCCCGCCAGATTCTCGTAGAACCACGTGACGAGGTCACCCACCAGCATCAAGTGGTTTCCGGAATTCATCGAGGGCTCAGCGGTATCGCCATTCCACAGTTCCCATATCGTCGTCGCTCCGTGGGTGACCATGTAGCCCCAGCTCGGATAAGTGTGCTGAGCTGCAAGTTCGTAAGCCACACCGGGGTGGCCGCCGCTGGAGAGCGTCTGCATCAGCCATTGCCCGCCGAGAAGGCCCGTAGCGAGATGCCCTTTATCCTTTTCGATTTTTCCCACCAGGGCGTCCGTAACCCCGGGACGTGCCCCCTCCGGAACCATTTGAAACGCCAGCGGAAGCACACTGGAAGTCTCCGAGCCATTGCTGTACTGCTTGGAGGCTTCGTGGAAATAGGCTTTGTTGAAGGCCACCAGCAGCCTGTCAGCGAGTTGAGAATATTCCTTCGCGTCGTCCTGCTTGCCGATCAGCGTCGCGAAGTGCTCCATGAGGCGAAGCAGGCGGTAGAAGTAGGTCGTGCCAATCAAAGTGGCATCCGTTTTCCGGGTCGGGTCCTTGGAATGAATAAGCTCTGGCGATTCCGGTGGCACGCACCAATCGCCATAGGTATCACGCGGCATCCGGTCGTCTTTGAGATACGACTCCATGTGGAGGATCCACTTTCTCATGCCGGGGTAATTCTGCTCGATGACGCGCGTGTCATTATATTGCCGGTAGAGGTGGTCCGCCACCATGATGAAGCTCGCCGCCCAGGTAACGTTGTCGTTGTAGATCGGCCAGTACGCGGGGGCAACATCACTGATGCGCCCGTCTTCATGCTGGGCATCGTGAATATCGCGTACCCACTTGGAATAGAACGCGGCAACATCAAACAGATAAGTTTCCCCCAGGCTTTCGCCCGAGCGGTCGCCCAGCCATCCCTGGCGTTCGTCGCGCTGCGGACAATCAGTGGGAATACTGCGGTAATTGTCTTTGGCGCCCCAAAGCACGGCGTGATAAATCTGGTTTATCAGAGGATTAGACGTGGTGAATGCCGACACTCGCTCAAGGTCATCGTGAACCTCGCGCCCTTCCAGGGAAGCAAGTGTGGGCTTCCCGGGAAAACCTTTTACTTCCACATAGCGAAATCCGTGGTAGGTAAAGCGCGGCTCATAGACTTCCGTTCCCTTCCCCTTAAGGATGTAGGTGTCCATTGCTTCCGCCGAGCGCAGGTTGTCCATGTAAAGGAAGCCATTGGGGCGAAGGCGTTCGGCGTGGCGAAGAGTAACCGTTGTGCCGCGGGGCCCGGCGACGGTCAGACGGCACCATCCCACCATGTTCTGCCCCATATCATAGACGAACACGCCGGGTCGAACCTCATGAACCGCAATCGGCTTCAGCGTTTCCTGCACGCGAATGGGGGCGATGGATTGCGACGCCAGCACTCCCGGCGGACCGTCCACAAGTTGCGCCTGCTGCCACGCTGCATCGTGGAACCCCGGAGTGCTCCAGCCCGCCAGTTCCTTGCGCGCATCGTAAATCTCGCCGTCATATTCATTGTTGGAGCGGATAGGTCCCTCGGTGGTCAGCTTCCAAGTCTCGTCGCTGCTCACACGTTCAACCTTGCCATTGGCCAGTTCCATTTCCAATTGCAATCGCAGCCGGGGATAGCCGTACCACCGCATGGTGGTGGGAATAGCCCGGCGCTCCGGGTAGAAGCGGCCGTTGCCCAGCATCACGCCCATGGCATTCGCCCCCGGGCGCAGAAGCTTCGTAACGTCGTAAGTCATGTAGTAAACGCGCTTCCCGTATTCACTGAGCGCGGGCACCAGCACATCGCGGCCAACTTTTTCCCCATTCAGATACGCCTCGAACAGACCCAACCCGGCGACGTAGAGCGTGGCGCGCTTAACCTGCGGCGGGCTGGTAAAGTCCTTGCGCAACAGGCGGGCGGGAAGCACGGTTCGCCATCCCCAACCGACATCTCCCCATGGAGCCATGCCGTAGGGGCCGACGATCTTGGCTGTTCCCCAGGATGAATCGTTGAAGCTGGGTTTGTCCCAATCAGGCGCTTCAGTGGAGGACGCCCGCCACTGCTCGCCTGTGTGGATCACCACCCGCTTGCCGTCGGCAAGATTCAGCTCCAAGGTGCCAATCAGCACCGGAGGCCCATCTGCTGTTCCTGTCACACTCGCGGTCAGCAGGTTTGTGCCTGGGTGCAACCAAGCTGTAATATCCCGCGAAAAATCATCCTTGATACCGCGCGATTTGTGCGGTCCGCCGCCATCGACCGTCAGCGTCGTTGGGCCTGAACCCACCAGGAGCAGCAGCGCGTTCGCAAGTGGATTGTCCTTGGGAATTTCAAAATTGAGGCGAAGATAAATCGTTCCCGTAGCAGATTTCCCCGTACCAATCCATTGCGCATTGGCCAACTCTTGGGGCTTCGCTTCTCCACCCTCCAGCCCAATCCATTTCCCTTGCCAATCGCTCGAGGCAAGAAGGCCCATGGACCAGCGCGACGGCTCGCTCCAGGCGGACTCGTTCGCGTCGTTGTCCCAGACCCGGACTTTCCACCATACCGCCTGGCTGGAGACCAACGCCTTGCCACCGTATGCCACCTGGATGGACGCGTCTGAGTTCACCTTGCCGCTATCCCACAGGTCGCCCTCATTGCGTAAGAGTATGGCTTCGCTGCTCGCCACCAGGATTTGATAGGCGGACTGGCTCAGCCCGCGCGCTGTGGAGCTGGCCGACGCCACCTTCCAGCTTAACCGCGGTGCCGTCGAGTCGACTCCTAAAGGGTTAATGCGATATTCGCAGCGCAAATCAACCGGCCGCAAACCGCCCTGCCCGGCGAATATCGCGGGCGATGAGAACGTCAGAATGAAGAGGAAAGCTAGAAACTTACGCATGGCCATTCTCCTTGCTTATGATTGTCGAACTTAACCACGTTTGACGCTGCGCGAAGCGCCTTGGAGTGCGGTAGCAGCAGCTACCGCCTTGGAATCCCGTAGCGTCAAACACCAGCTCGAAATCGCGAGCCGATCGCATTCATGGAAAGGCGGCGTCGAGCCGCCGCACTCCACGACGCCTTCGGCGATGACTGGATTGGCAATGGGCACGGTTACGCTTCGTAGTACCCGCTCTTCTCGATTTCGTCCCACATCGTCAGGACATTTTCCAGCTTGGCGGCAGGGTGGATCTCCGTAGTCGAGCCAATCCACAGCCGCCCGCTGGCTCCTGCATCTACGATTGTCTTCCGAACAGTATCACGCACCTGCGCTTCAGTTCCGAACGGAAGGAGCTGCGATACATCGATTCCACCCATCAGGACCCAATCCGGGTATGCCTTGTGAACGTCCCCCGCGTACATTGTGGAGAGCGGTTCGAGAGGATTGATTCCATCAATCCCCGCCTGGCGGAAATCGTTGAGCACCGCCCACAAATTGCCGTCGGAGTGATAGATCACCTTGACGCCGTGCTCATGCCACGCCGCAACCAGGTTAGTAAGGCGCGGAAAGAACTCCTTGCGCAGGAATTTTGGCGAGAACATCAGATCGCTGGTACCGGCAATATCCGCATAGACCAGCGCCACGGGCGAAAGAGTGGGGTCAGCGGTTTCGTGAACACGCTGGATTTCCGCCCAGTTGAGCGCTTCCAGCCAATCTGAGACCAATTCGGGATTCTCGGCATAAGCATAGGCGAACAGGTCCAACCCCGCCCGGATATGTGCCGTGTCCAGCCCCACGGGACTTTCGTTGGGAAAAATCACCGTGTTCTCACCCACCCTCGCCTGCAACTCCAGGAACTGCTCACGCGGCGTCTTGGAAGATGCACCCCACACGTTGCCCTTCCCTGTGAAGGTAAACATGTCGCCGAAGGCGCGATTGTGGATCTCCTCGATGTTGCGTGGGATGTAATCCAGCAACCCTTCCGCATCGTGGAACGGACGGTCGATGAGCCACGTGGTCCACCATTCTTGCTTGTAGACAAAGCCATCATCCTGGCGGAACGTCTTCTCTTCTGCCGGAGCGGAAATTCCGCGCGTGATGTCCAGCCGCTCGCCAATGGTTTTGCAAAGCAGGTCCAAACCGTTCTCAATCGTCAGCTTCTCACCCGTCACATATTCGATGAGGGGAATATGCTGGATCAGGTCGAATACCGGCATGCGATCGGGGATTTCACCCCGCAAAGTGCATTCAATCCGCTGCCGCGCTGTCATGCGATCACGGGGAAGTTTGCGCATTTATAATTCCTTTCGTGTTCGTGTCTAGTAGGGGCAGGGCCTCGTGCCTGCCCTCCGACGTAACGCGGGAGTCCTGCCCGCGCTACGTCAGGGCACCCACAAGGGGTGCTCCTACTTCATCAACTCAATCCTGACCGGTCCCAACAGTCCCGACTCCCACAGCGGCGTGTCCTTGGTATAAACCACGTTGGTGTGCGTGTAGCGGCGCTCGGGCGGAAGCTGGGAGTCACCAATGATGCGGTTGGGCCACAAGTTCGCCACGTCGATCTCCAACACATTTCCGGACGCCTTGACCGCACCGGTAATCTCAACGCGAAATGGCTTGGTCCACACCGGGCCAAGATCCTTCCCGTTCAAGCGAACCTGAGCCGCATACTTTACCTCGCCCAAGTCGATGGCCACGCGCGCGTTCGCCCCCTGCAATGCTGCCGGCAGATCGAACGTCTTACGATAGGTCGCGGTCCCGGAGTAGTACTTGATCCCGTCTTCCGGCCGCGTCGTCCAACTCTGCAAGGTGGTGAATTCCGCATTCGCCGGCCCACCCCATTTGGGGTCGAAGCTTACGGTCCAAGGACCCTGAAGCGTCTGCGCGGTGGAGTAAACCGGGAAATTCCTTTGCTCCTCACCGTGCACTCCATTACCTATGGGCTCGCGGAAAACCACAAACATCGAGCCATAAGGCGCAAACTCCAGAGGTATTGTCGTCAGGCCTCCGGCTTGCGTAAAGGCCGTTGCCGGATGCGATTGGCCCGTGACGGGATCCCAAAGCTCCGGGCGCTTGCCTTCCACGCGAAACGTGCATTCGGCCTGCTCATCGCGCTCCTTGCGGTTGGCAATGAAGTAGACCTCCGCCTCACCTTCGGTGCGGTGCAGAAAATCCAGCGATGTCCCTTTTGCGCTGCTGCGATACGCGAAATCCGGGGCCTCATTTTCGTGCGCAAACACCTCGCCCAGTGATTCGCCGGAATAAACCTTCCCTTTCCCCAGGCTCCTCTCCTTAACCTTCACGCCATCGATATCGCCCCACATTTCGTTCGCCAATTTCTGAAGTTCCGGGTCGGCACCGGGATAGCCTTGAAGTCCTGGCGGGCGCTGCGGTTTGGGCCCTGACACCACTCCACCTTGCGCCACCAGTTCGCGGATTTTGCCTAGCACGGCAGCGGACATCACACCATCTTCAGGGAGCACCAGCACCCGGTAACTCATTCCTGAAGGCAATGTCCATCGGCCGTGATTAATTGCCAGTCCGTTCAGCAGCAGTTCGGCGTTGATGCCGTCAAAATTGTATCCCTGCGGCAACGCGGGGTGCAGATATTGACGCGAGGGCAAATATTTGGTGACTCCCTCGCCGTAAAAGTAGAGCGCGTCGGCATCGAATTGGCCGGTTTGCAGCATGTACTGGCAACGCCCTAGGTACTCAAAGAACCCCCGCGCCTCTTCCCACCAGGTAAGGTTGCGATCGAAGTGCGTCCCTGCCCCGTATTGCCAGCCGGGCTTGAAATCCAGCATGGGCTGTGAAGTATATTGGTGGAAAACCATGCGGTTAAGGCCGTCGAGCAGCGCGTCGTCGCCAACGGGCTTAAGCGATTGGGGATATTCC
>JARLGN010000493.1 GCA_031292775.1 Acidobacteriota bacterium
CGGCCCTTGCCGTAGCTCCGCTCAGTGACCGTGGTGCCGTTAAGATCGCCCCAAACCTCATCGGCAATCTGGCGCAATTCCGAATCGCTGTTGGGGTATCCACCAAGCCCGGGATTGACTTCCGGTTTTGGGCCGACCAGCGCCACGCCTTCTTTCACCAAGTCGCGAATCTTGCGCAACACCTCCAACCCAACTCGCTTATCCGGAGGAATAATCAGCACGCGGTAGCTCATGCCGTCGGGGAGGACAATGCGGCCGTTCTGGCCTTTCATGCGCTTCAGGATGGCCTCCTCGTTGGCCACGTCGTAGTAGTAGCCCAGCGGAGGCGTAGGGTTCAAGTGGTCCGGGAAGACCGGAGCTTCCTTGGGAACTTCCGGGCCCGCGTAGTAAACCAGGTCAGCCACCAACGTTCCCTGGCGCAACATATTCTGGCTGCGAGCGGCATACTTGAGCCATCCGGTCAGTCCCTCGTATAGGGTGTTCGTGCGATCGCACTCCCATCCCCAGGGCCCCATGGTCATGCCGGGGACCGCGCTGGGGTGGGGCTGCATGGCGTTGCGGTGGAAGATGAACTCATTCAGCCCCTGCGTGTACATCAAATCGCCCTGCCCTTTCATCTGGTAGGGGTAATTCTGCCATTTGGCCAAGCGCTGGTCTCCGGTGAAGGATTCGGCGCCCACCACGCGCTGCCCAAAGAGATGCGCGATGCAACTGGCCAGCTTCACGCTGTAATTGTTATTCCCCTGGCCCACCCAGAACTCACCCATCGGCACGTCAAGGCGCGCGCCGCTTTGGATGTCTTCAAAGGGCCCGCCGCTGTAAGGCTCGGCGTAGGCTTTGATCTTGTGCTCCCGGCAGCGCTCCGAGAACCGACCATAGTAGTTGTCAGCCATCAGGTCGGCGCAGGTGCGGCGAACGTCCCACAGGAAGCGTTCGGAAACCTCGCTGCTTTCCACCACCCAGCCGGTCATCGCCGGCAGGTACTTGCGCAAATCGTAGCCGCGGCGTTTGGTGAACTCCGCTGGGAATTCCTGGGTCCAGTTCTGCATCCCTGTTTCGTAGCTGTCAATCAGTGCGCCGGCCAATCCCTTGGCGGCCAGCGGGCCCAGCGCCTTGAGCAATTCCCCAAAGAAATGGTCGAAATGAAAGTCGTAGGCCGCGCGACTGTACTTGTCGCACTCCAGCCCTAATCCGCCATCGGGTGCGGGGTGATTCTGAACGCCCGTGGTGGTTTGCCCGATGCGCAGGTCGGTCCATGGTCCTTCCGGCGCCTCCCAGGTCAAACTGCCTTGAGCGTCCATGTGTTCGCTGATATCGATGACTTTGGCGGGATCGATGATTGATCCCTTTGGGATTTCCGGCCCAACACTGCCAAGCCCGCCCGCGTGTGTGAAGTTGGCTTTGGTTGGCCAATGAGGAAGGCGCGCCGCTCCGCTCAACCCGACATCGGAAATAGTCTGGCCATGGACCAAAACGATGCGGAAGAATCTTGCCGAGACAACCGGAAAATTTGTGGAACCGGGAAACACCACGTACTCCTGTCCACTGCCGCTCCACTCCAGGTCGCAAATCTTCCGGAAGGTCGCGCCGTCATCCGAAACTTCCAGCCAATTGCGGGTGTCGCCGCGATTGGGCCGAGGAGCATCCGGCAATCGCGTGCCGAAATACGTCAGCGAACGCGCTTCGAAGGGTTCAGAGAATTCCAGTTGAAGATACCCCGGCTGGCCTGGAGACGCCGGGCGCACTTCAATCCCTCCCGCTAGTACGGGGCCCAACAATTTCGATGCGTCGGCTGGGCCGGCGTTGGTGCTGACACTCCGCAGGGTTTGCTGCCATGACTGTTTTTCACCTTCGACCGTTGGGAACGCCAGGACGAAGGCGTCGCGATAATAATCCAGCTTGGTGTAGGGTTGCGGCAGGGTGATGGCGGCTCGCTGGCCTCCCTGTACTACCGTTTCACTCCAGGTGAATTGCTTCATCGAGTGCTCGGGGGTAATCCACGGGCCGCCGCTGGACGACCATCCGGGGCAGTTCATGATGTCGAATTCAAGTCCCAGCCGCTCCGCCTCTTTGGCCGCATGTTGAATCAGACGAGTATGCTCGGCGCCGGTGTAATCCACGGGGCCTTTGGGTATGCCCGTGCCGACTTGAAAGAGCTGAAAGCCGCGAAGGCCCGCGCGCTTCATGGCTTCCAGGTCAAGCGTGATGCCTTCGGCGGTGACGTTGCCGTTCATCCAGTGCCACCATGTTCGGGCATGGGCGCTTGCCGGTGGGTTAAGGAACGCTGTTTCCAGCGCGCTGGTTGTCTCCGCGCCAAGATTGAACTGTGGCTTGAAGCCCACCAGGGTTACTGCGCCCGCAGTAACGGTTTGGATGAATGTTCGACGTTTCATACGATTCCCCCTGTATTCCATCATGAATATGTGCTCTGAGTTATAGTAATACGGGTAATAGGAGCGGAAAGACACAAGAGATTACCCGCACAGCGCATTACGCTATTGACCGTTTCTTGGCGGGATGCTGCCTGCCCGCCGGTAAGAAATAGAATGGCGCGTGGAAAAACTACTCCGCTTCGGGGAGAAAGGGAAGCAATATTGCATCGGGCTGAGGAACAGGGTCCCGGATACGGCGCGGAATAGGATGACGCGGACAACGACACGATGACCGGCTCGTTTCTCCTTTCGTTTCATCGACATCTTGGGACGGGCTGTGGCCTGTCGGCGCAAGCCGTTTATTTTCTGTCAAATCGCGGCCATGCGGGTCTGGGGCGGGTTTTACTGTAGCCTCGGGGCTGGCATTTCACTCTAACTCGCTTGTTTTCTTGAAGTTCTCGGAATTTTGGTTGAGCTGCCTGTTTTCAGAGAGATCACGGGTATGGGGCGATATGCCGATTTTCCAACCTTGTTTTCAATAACTTCACGGGAGCTATCTTCATTTTTAACATCTTTTTTGTGCGATGGTGCCGGAAGCGTGCCCTGGGGCCGGCGAAACTGTGGTTTCCAAATCCCGGAAGGAATTACCCCATGGGGCCAGGCCACTCATGCATGTTCTGGGCTACAATGGGGATTAGGCCGTTGTCAAGAGAAAATTCAGCGGGGAATGTTTCTCCCGATCCAAAACAGGATAATGATTGCCAGCAACATCCAGATGTAAACAGGCCGGATGAACACTTGCGGCAACCTCCGCCCGAACGCTGTCTCCAGAGCAG
>JARLGN010000494.1 GCA_031292775.1 Acidobacteriota bacterium
AGAGCTCCCGCAAACATATAGGCCGGCGCCAGCGCCGCGCAGGTCCACACTACGGTTGACCCGTCCGAGGTCATGGCGCCGGGCGTGCTGCCCCAGTTGCTGGGCGCATTCGCGAAAGTGGTGCCACCTGTCGTGCACTCCTGAACGTTACCATTCGAATCCACAATCATCTGGCCGGCGGTAACGGGTTGCACCGCTGCCCACACGGGTTGCGTGGGTGTGCCGTCCGCGCCAATGATGTGCCGCTTGCCGCTGGCAGGAGCGCAGATATTCAAGTAAACCCAGCCGGGGCCTTGGTGAATCAAAGTGGGAGTCGGTATACCGAGAGGCATTTTACGGTTCCTTTCGAACTAAGATGTCGCCGTTCAACTTTCAATCGGGTGATCCGATGATCGGTTGATCGGGTGAACAAAGGCATCCGGCGATCTGATAATTTGGCGATCTGGTGATCGGTTTTACCCTTGTTCACCCGATCTCCCGATCACCCGATTCCTATGTCTCCTCCAGCTCAAACAACACGGTGAGGGTCACGCGCATAACGGGCGCGTCGATGCCAGGCAGCGTGACCTGACCGGGAACATGCGACTCGACAAAGACGTCGTTTACCGTTCCTACGGCGTTCGGCGTTGTCGTGCCGAGTTGCAGAGTCTCATGCTGAACAGACAGACGGGTGGTCCAATCGCTGTATGACGGCCAGGGTCCGGCGCTGGTAATGATCATGTCGAGCATGCGCGCATAATCCTGCGCATCCTCCTGCGCCATTTCCTGATCGTACTGCCCGGTATCGAGCGCCAGATTGATGCGAACTTCGTGACGCCGGGTCGTCTTGTCGTGGTCGCGGTCGAAGTTGGTGCGACCGATCTCGAAGGTGAGCCAGGGCCAGCCTGCCCGCGACCCAGGACCCTTGTGAAATTCCGTAATTGGGCTGAGCGCTGGATTGCCATCCACGGCGCGCGCAGCATTGATGACGGCGAGCGCCGCGGCCTGGTCGCGCTGGATGATCGCAATCAGTTGATTGACGAGCGGCTTGGCGAATTGCGCGTTATAAGCTTGAATCCAGGGCATGGTCCCTTGTCCTTAGTCCTTGGTCCCTGGCGCCTTGTCAGTTGCAACGGGCAAACGACAAAGGACCAAGGACAAAGGACAGCAATTAGAATTCGCTTCGGTCCCACTTCTTGAAAACGTTCGTGGAATCCTCGCACGAGGTGCCGCTCGGATACTGGTCTCCGCCGGCGACGCCGCCCAGTTGTGCGCGCGGGGTTTCAACTTTGGCGAAGGGGTCAAACAGATAGTCATAGTCGCCACCCTGGGCCAGTGGCTTTCCGTCAGCGTCGCGGGCGTTGAGCTTATTGCAGAATTCCCGAAATTCGTCTTCGAAGCTCTTGGCCACGTGGGCCGCGGCGGAGATCCCGGAAGACTCAAACACTTCGGCGAGTTGCGCGCAGGCGCCATAACGATTGATTTTTTCCAGCAGGTTTATTTGATCCACGCTAAAGGCTCCCTGCCAGGCGGGGAATCCCAGGGTCGAATAGGCCTCCTGGAAGCGCCGCTGCAAAATGGCATCAATTTCCGCCGCCACGTCATCAACGAAAGTCTGGATGAGCGTGTCGGACGGTCCCTTGGGCCCGTTTCGCGTAAACGTGGGAAACATGCCGGCGACTTGAATGACAGTGGTATAAGACATGAGGACTCCAAGCTGTCAGCAGTCAGCTCTCAGCCATCAGCCGGGGGTTAAGGCTGACCGCTGAGTGCTGATTGCTGATCACTAGACAGTTACAAACACGGAAATTGTCGTGCCACTCCCGGAATCGACCGTGTAATAAAGGTTGGTCGAGTCCGCGGCCTGGGTGCGATGCACCGCCACGTTGGAAGTGAGCAGGGCGAGTTCCTCAATGGGAACGGCGCCCTGCGCTGGACTTTCCCGCTTGGTAATGCCATGGGCAATGGTGTTGGCGCCGCTAGCGAGACCCGTTATGTCGACGCGAACGCGCCGGTAGAGCCTCCGCCGTTCTTCGCGGAAACTGTAGAGCGTCGTATAAGTTGCTGAAGCTGACATGAAAAACCTCCTGGTAGATGGTATGTGACGGTTGGTAGGTGGGGCTTCTACCCCATATACGACCTACCACCTCCGACCTACTTTTTTCCCTTTACTGCCTTGGCAGCTCTGAAGGCCACAAACTCGTCATACTCGGCTTTCTCGGCCGCAGCTTTGGTTGCCGCCTTTTCCGCTTCTTCCCTGGCTTTCAATTCCCGGACTTCAGCCCCACCCATGGGATCGGGCTTGCCTTGAAACAGCGGGACCTGGCCATAGATCAGGATGCTGGCTTCTTCTTCGGTAAGTTCGATTTCGCCCGAGGCATCGACGGAAATCATCTTTCCGTGACACGCGCTGGGCTGCAACTTCCCCGCGGAGACACCCTTGGGGACATACATCACGTTGTTCTTTTCCATGGGCTGGAGAACTTGATACTTGGGCATTAAAACCTCCAACATTCGGGATACGGGACTCGGGCTACGGGGCACGGGTAGCGGGCATTTCCCGTGCCCCGTGTCCCTTGTCCCGAGGCCCGTCGGGCGCTACGCGACGGCGTTCTTGAAGACGTACATGGCGCCGGGCACGACGAGCTTCACGCAGTAGTAGGTTTGGTATTCGATCATGTCGCCACTGCGTTCTTCCACGCGATAGCGCTTTACCAACATGCCGCCGTTCTGAGGCACGCCATAAAGCCAGCGGAAAGTGGTGCCGGGGGTAATCATCAACTGGCCTTGCCCCGAGGGCACGTATGCCAGAACGGCGTTCTTACCCCAAACGTAGTTGAGGTTGTGCGTGACACCCTGTTGCGTTGTGTCATACAGAGCTTTGGCAACAATGACGTTGTCAACATTGAAAAGGCCGGCCAACTGCTGATCAGTGGGATAGCCGAGTGGCAGGGCGTGGTTCTTAAAACGGTCGAGGATGATGGGATGTTGGATGAGCTGCAGCCACACCGGGTAGCCGATCAGCAGAGTGTTGGGCTCCTTAGTGCAACTCAGCAGAATGGTGGAACGCTGCGCGGTGATGGCGGCCACGGGATCCGAGTTCTGGAAATCGCTCCACTGGGCTGTGCCCGTAAGCGTGGTGCTGGGCACGGCAGTGGAATTCATGACCAGGTTGTAAATCTGGATTTCGCGCTGCTTGTCGATAATGTCGGCGAGCGTCTCGGTGGTAAAGACCTCGGGGCCCGTTGAAAAATCCCATTTGGCGCGCAGTTCGTCAGGGATGAGCTGCTTCTGCGCTTTGCCGTCGCAGTAGTACTCATCATTGGACATGCGCCAACCGGGCATTTCATTCGCTTCCATTCCCGGTGCGCGCTCGGTGTTGTAGGACTTGAAGCGCTCAAACCCGAAAATAGGATAGCGGTCGTTTTGCTTCGAAACCGGAAAGTCGGGGAAGAGCCGTCCCCCCACGAAATCCTGGTTGCCGTAAACGATGGAATAGTTGGTCAAAAACTGGTCGAGATGGGCTAAGGAAACTTCCATGAATAACCTCGGGGCTCGGGATTCGGGACTCGGGACTCGGAAAACCCGAATCCCTGCTCGAATTCCGAATTGCGCGCAGTGTGGTGGGGCCGGAGTTTCGGCCTTCCATTCCGGGCGCTCAACTGCCGGTTCTCGGGGTTCGGGCTTCGGGGCTGGCTTTGCCGAGTCCCGTGTCCCGAATCCCGTGTCCCGGCTCTTACACCTTCTCTTGCCGCAGGCTCACCTGAATACGAATCCTCTGGTTGACCGCGGTTGCGGGGTACTTCGCTTTGCCCACAACGTAGGCGGTATTGCCGGTGGTGACGTTGCGGACGGAGGTGACGCGGCCCGTGGCGTCCGCAATCACCACGTCGTCTTCCGCCTGAATGGTTGTGTCCGCGGCGATCACTTCCGCTTCTGCGGCGGAAACTACCAGTCCCCAGGCGCGGCCCTGGGAAACAAACGGCGAGGGCGGCGTGGAGCCGTTGATGGGATTGCTGGTGTTGGGGTCAAGCCACAATTCCGAAGTGAGCGGATAGCCGGGCTCCACCACATCCTGGGACAGCACGCCGGTGGGGACAACGTTGAAACCGGAAGGCAGCCCAACGTAGAAGTCGGATTCCGTTGAGAGGTTACTGACCGGCAAGCCCATCACGGTGCCGCGAAGGGCGCGGATATTCGTGTCGAACTTGGCGGCCGTCAATCCTTGATTTCCGAGCATAGTTCCTCCTTAAATCAGGTTATAGGTGACAGGTGACAGGTTACAGGTCTGTTCCCTGTAACCTGTGCCCTGCAACCTGTCTTATGCGCTCTTCGCATCAGAGCGGTAGTTCTTCAGCAGGTCAGGATTTTCCTTTGCCACCAGGGCGCCAGCCTTGCGATGGGCTTCGAGCTCGCCCAGGCGGACGTCCGTCTGCATGATTTGCTGTTTTTTCTCTTCCACCAGGCGCGAGAAGAGTTGACGCGGTGATTCGCCGGTTTCCGAGCCCGAGCCGCCGATGCCGACGATGGAATTGGTCCTGACCAGCGCCGGCCGGTCTTCAATGAGGGCTTTGAAGGCCGGGCCGTCTGACAGCGCCAGGCGCAGGGGCGCGCCAGTGGCCATCATGGCGGGGGTGATTTGTCCGCGGTTGAAGGCGCCCTGCACGCGCTGTTCGGCGTCCTTGGCGCGGCGCCACGCACTGCGACTGATCTTGCCGGAATCGTCGAGCGAGTCCAGCCGGCTGTTGTCAAGCTTGCCGTCCGCCCCGATGGCTTCTGACAGCAGCGTGACCTCAGCCTTAAGTGGATGCAGCGCCAGGGTGACGAGGCCGCGAATTTCTTCCCGGCTCCGGCCCTCTGCGCCAACTTCACTGGCGAACGCGGCATAGGCGTCGGCGTTCAATGTTTGCGAGCCCGTGCCGCGCGCGTTCAAGCTACCGTGACTGGAATTCCCCACATGCGTTGCTGCGTAGTCGCAGAGGTGGGCGTGTTCGATTTCACCGACTTTACCGTCTCCGTCGTAGGCTTCGTGCGTGCCGTCGGCGGAGCACCTGAGAGTCAGTTTTGCCATTGTTCCTCCTTGTTCCGCCGAGAGGCGGGATGAAACTCGGGTTTCGGGATTAGGGACTCGGGGTTCGGGTTCCCGAATCCCTAACCCCGAATCCCGGATCCCGGAATTTGAAAGCCAAACTTCCGGAAGTTCGTCGAGAAAGGGTTGATTGGTCAGCGCCACGCTGGTCAGCGTCAGGCCCTGGGGCTCGCCGGTTTTGCGGTCGGGATACTCCTTGGCGAACGCCGCCGACACATAGCGATACTCGCGGTTCTTGATCAGCGTACGGGCGCGCGCGGTGGGCTCGTAGCGGCCATACAAAATCCAGCGGGGCCGGGGACTGGGGGCTGGGGGCTGGGGTTTTCCCGCGTCCCGTGTCCCGTGCCCCGTGTCCCGGAACTCCTCCGGCTTATCGAGCGCCAGGATTCTTCCTGCGCTGGGAGTGGGTTCACCGGCGGCGCGTTCCAGGTCCTCGCAAGCGTGGTCGTAGTCCACGTTCAAGTCGTGGTTGGCGAGCTTCTGAAAGTTGTCGATCGCCTGGCACAGCTCGTCGTGGGTAAAGGAAACTTCCCGCCCGCCTTTCACCCAACTGCCGGTTACCAGAATGGGGATCCGCGCCAATCCTTCCGCCGGCACGGCGCTGAGCTGGGATATGAAATGAAACTGGTTTTTGCTTTCAGGCATTGTCGTGGTCCTCGATTAATCGGCTCATCTAAAGGTTCTCAGTTATCAGTTTTCAGCTATGAGTAACTGCTTACTGACGACTGACGACTTCACTTATAAATCGCCGTGATGGTTACCGGCGCGCTGGTTCCGTAGGCGGAGCATGCAAACGTGAATTCACTCAACTGGCCGAATCCCACCGCCGCGGTGCTGCTAACGGTGGTGGTGGTGACGCCGGTGGATACGGGCGCCTGTTGATAAATGTCCCAGGCGTTCACGGCGTTGCTGGTCACAGTCACGGCCGCGGCGCTGCCCAGGTTCAGCCAGGTGACGCCGTCGAAGCTGGTCTTCGTCTGCACCGTGCAGCCCGTGTAGGTCCCCGACACGGTTTTGAAGACCCACGAGACGTGCGCGGTGGCGGCGCCGGTGGTTGATGTGGGACTGGTTGTAATGCCGGCCCCGGCAATCGTCGGGGCAGGATTATCCAGAATGTAGCTGAACGCCGGATAGCGACGGGCGCTGTAGGAATCCGCCATCACTTGTGGCGGTTGCACGGTCTGAATCGCCAGCAGCACAACTACCACCGCGGCGAAGAAGGAAAGGACGAAGGCGTTTCGTACGGTTCTCATGGTTTCTCCATTCAGGAATCGGTTCAGGGCGATTCAAGATTCAAAATTCAAAATTCAAGATGCAATTCATAATTCCGAATTCAGGATTCCGGATCTCCAATGGCCCGAGGGGGAGATGATCCGATGGGCCGATAGTCAGATGATCCAACTATTTCTTCATCCGCATAATCGTTGAATCCCAATTCATGCCTCACCTGGTTGACGCTGGCGCGGTCGGAAACCCATGCTCCGGCCTGGGCGAGTTGATTAATGATGTCGGCCATGGCTTCCACGGAGCGCGCCTGCACGTTGGCCGCAACCAGATAGGGCACGGGGGCGTTGGGGCCGAAGTTCCACTCCACCAGGCGCCGGATGGTGGAGTTGCGGATCCGGTGCGCGATGTAGTCCGCGGTGTTCTGCGTGGCCATGAGGAAGAAATCCGTTTGCGATTCGCCGAGCGCGCGCGAGCCGCTTTGGGTTTGGCCGAGTTCCATAAACATGGCCAGGCACGAGGTGGCAATTTGCTGCTTGTGATACTGAAGCGAGGGAAGGATTTCGCGAATGCGCCCCTCGATGCCCACCAGTTTGAATTCCGCGCCGTTGGGCAGTGACAGGCCCGTCTTTTCGTGTGCGGCCAATTGCGTCACCCATTTCTGCGCGGTCTGCACATCCTGTTTGGAGGGATTGGGCGGCAGCATGATCATGGGCACGCCCAGCGAGTTGCGCTCGCAGGCCATGGCGTCAATCCGCTCTAAATGCTTTTTGACAAACCAGTGCGGATACATGGCGCGCGTCAGCGGGATGCCCCAGAAGTTGGCGCCTTCCTGGTCGTGGGTAAAGACGCAGGCCTTGTCCGTTGGCAACATGACGTATTCAAACCGATTGCCGCGATACCCCCACTGTTCCAGGGCGTAGAGCGTTTCGCCGTCGTCATAAACTCCCGGCGGAAGACTGGCATCCACGACGTGCGGATCCGTGTGCCAGCGATAGAACGTCAGGGCCTGGCGGTCAGCCATGCGGCGCAGGCGGATACGGTCGCCGTCGATGGTGGCCACTTCCTCGTAGCAGGAGGCGCCAAAATCCTGCATGCGCAGCGCGCACCGCAGCACGTCCGTCCAACTCTGGGTGGTCCAGCTTCCGGTGGGCGTTTGCCATTCCAGGCCGCCGAACAAGTTCTCGCGAATGAATTGCGCGACCTCTTTCGCCTTGTCCACCGTTTGGCCGGGCCGCAGTTCCAAGTCGGGCGTGGCCCTGATCTGCCAGCGCGCGGAAAGAATGGGCAGCTTGCAGGCGCGCAACGTTCCCGCCACTTGCCCGTCGCCGCGCCGCATTTCCTGGTAAGTCCAGATGGCGTTCAAGCCTTCCAGCTTGGCGTTGTATTCGCCCAGGTCGCGCACAAAGCCTGAGGTGATGGGCGTTCCGGAAAGACCCATGACCGGAACCCAACCCTGCCGAACCCGCTCCGTGTAATCGGGAATGGAAATCGGCTCTGGGGAAGGAACCGGCTGAATGGCAGAGGAAATTGGTGATTGGCGATTGGTGATTGGTGATTGACCAGGGAATTGCCGATTGCCGATTGTCGATTGTCGATTCAAAAGCGGGTCTGCAATCGGCGATTGCCCAATTCCAACCTCGCGGTCCGCCAGTTTGACGGCGGTATCGATCTGCGCTTGCAGTGCTTTCGAGGCTGATTTTCCTTCGCGAATTAATTGCTTCATTTGGTGGCCATTTCCCGAGCTTTAGTAATTGCCGATTTTCGATTGTCGATTTTCGATTGACCGTCGCTCGATTGGTTTTCAATCGGCAATCGACCATCGGCAATCGTCAATTTACGGAACTGCGTTGAACATTCCCGGCGCGGCCGGCTCGTCGTAGCGCTGGCTTCCAGCCGGCTCCCCGGTGCCGCCAGGATGGCGGCGTTACAAAACGGCGTTAAACATTCCCGCCATCACGGGGCTGCCGACCAATCCGGCGATTTCATCAAAGTGCTGGCTGGGTTCGCTGGCAGCGTTCACCACCATGGCCAGCGCCCAGAAGCGGTCGGCGTGGCCGCGGTCGGTGTGTTCAGCGTCAAAGCGGACGTTGCCCGCCATGGTTACAAAACGCTTTACCGAGTTAATGTCGGCGCGGACTTCCCGGTTATCCGGAATGCGCACGGTGCGTTCTTCAAATGCCTGCTTCACCATGGGCGCCAGGCGCTCCTTCAGTTGCGCGGTGAAGGTAATGGGTTCCACAATGGCGCCGTACTTCTGCACCAGGTGCTCGGCGAGCATCATGCCGATGCCGGACTGGTCAATGCAGACCCGGTGGCACAGGCACTCCTGCCTGTGCAGGTCACAGCCAGGAGTGGCTGTGCTACGTTCGATGAGCCGGCAGATCGCCCGCTCCTGCTCATCGAACGACACGCCTTTCATGGTTACCAGCGCTCGCGACCAAAGCACTCCGCCGACTTTTTCAAACAGCCAGGCGATGGTCAGGTCGCGCTTGCGGCCGATATCAACTCCGAGATAGAGGTCCCGGGTTGAAGGTGTCAGGTGTCGGGTGTCAGGTGTCAGGTACGGGGCTTGAGGTTTTCCTGGCACCTGATACCTGGCACCTGGCACCTCGTCCCACTCCGTGGTTGCTTCCTCATGCACGCAGGTGGAGATCAATTCCACGGGAATGTAGTTCTGCGCGTCGGAGAGGAATTGGCAGCCGTACTCCTGCAACCAGGTCTCTTCGTCGTCGCAGCCGGCACGAAGCAGGGGGATGTTGGCGGGCAGCCCTTCCCGTACCGCGTCGTAGATGTCAACGCGATGGCCGGACCAAAGCTGTGGTAGCACAGGCACTCCTGCCTGTGTTCCGGCCTGCATTGCAGGCCCATTCACAGCCAGGAGTGGCTGTGCTACCAGCCCCGCCGCTTTCGCGATCTCATAAAACTTCCCTGCCGTCCCGTTGGGCGTGGAAATGACCTCGATGGAATAGCCCCGGGTGATGATGGGGAAACATGCGGCGTAAATCTTGTGGGCGTCGCCGTGGAAGGCGAATTCGTCCAGTACGATGTTGCCGCTGTAACCGCGGGCCGCGTCAGCGTTGGCCGGCAGGCCGATAATGCGCGAGCCGTTCTGGGGGAAGAACACTTCCATAGTTTTTTCGTCGGACGATTCTGATTCAGAGAACTCCCGCAAAGCTTTCAGCTCCTTAAACACCCGGCAGAAGTCCTTGACCTTTTCCATAAACATTCGCGACTGGCGCTCGCCCTTGGAAAGGATGATGTATTGCGTGCGCTTCCCCAGGCACTTGATCACGGCTCGCAGCGCGGCGGCAAAACTCTTACCGCTCTGCCGGCTCCAGACCGCGACCTTCAATTGCGAGTTGTCCTTGATCCAGCGCCACTGGTAAGGAAGAACGGGGATCGCCTCGTTCCAGTCAACCATGGCGCCCTCTAATGGGGCGATCTTCGGATCGAGAGATTCGGATCCGGTGACGGATTCATCGGGTGATCGTTTGACCAGCGAATTGGAGCCTTTACGTTTTGCCATTCGTGTTTTGCCTTTTGCCGTTCTCTTTCCCTGTAGCGACCTGTTGTTCAAGGTCAGCGTTTTTCCTTGCCAATCTTGTCTAAGAGCCGCGGACCTACAAAACAGGCCCGCGCTACCAATTCGAATTACTACCTTTCGTGTTCAGCACCACCCCGTCGCCCAGGGCGCCACCCCTCCTCATCCGAGGAGGGGAGCCGTTAAAACTCCCCACCTGAATCAGGAGGGGCGGCGCGCTCGCGCCGGGGGTGGTTTCCGGCACGCGAGTTAGGATCGACGCTACAATTCCGTCGGACTCACGCCCACTTCCTTAGGAAGAGGATCGCCGGCGGCGACCGGGACCAGCGGTGCGCGTGGCTTGGGTGGTTCATCACCGGCAAGTCCGAAGATTTCTTTGATCCTGTGCAAGACTTTCCTCTGTTGCGCCTGGGAATCGGCTTCCTGCTCCTCCTCCGACCGGGCGGGTTTCAATTGCCCGGTTTTGAAAAGGAATTCCTGCTCTTTCAGGTTTTGCGCCTTGATTTTCACGAATAGCGATCGCGCGGTCAGCAACTGGGGGATGGTCATCTTATCCATCAACTCCCATAGTTTGGCCAGCAGCAGGGAATCGAAGCCGGCGTCGCCGCCGAATGCTTGAATTGCCGCATCCGCAGCTTCCTTCCGCGCCGCGATCCTTTCCTTTTCCGGCGACCAGCGTTTGCTGCGGTAGTTCTCCGCCATTGTTTCCGTAACGGAAAGCCCGAACTCATCGTGGATGAGCTGCGGGATCTCCGCCGATATAGTCCCCTGGTCGAACCGCTGTTTGACCTTGACCAGGAGGCCGGGATGGCTTCCGTCGAGTTTTTCCAGTTCGGTCAGTACCTTACGCATTCGACGCCACTCCTGAAAGATAAGGTGAGCCCATCAGTTCATTTCCCCTGCAACCCTGGCGACCATGGAGGCCCTGATTTCCTGTTCGCGAGCGACTTCCATGGCAGCCATTGCGGATATCCTCTTGTCCCGTAAAAGCTCCTGCTCAGGCACCCAGCGCCGGGAGCGGAAACTACTTACCGGAGTTGGCGAAAGAGAAATCTGGTACTGTTCGAAAAGGAGCCCGACGATTTGTTTCGCGCTAATGCCCTGCGCGAACCACTTCCTTACCTTGTCCGCGAGGCCTGGGTAGCGCCCATCGAGTTGTTCAATCTTGGTCAGGTGTTTCATGTTTGGACGTCTCCTGGTTCATCGGATCCTCGGCTTATCGCGAGGGCCCGCGATTCCTCAACTTCATAATTCAGAATTCAGAATTCATAATTCCGAAGGCGTGTTCATCGCCTACGGCTCGGTCTGCCACACGTCCCAGCATTCACCCTTGTAGGCGCGAAGGGAGTTTTGGCCGATGCTCTCACCGTACTGGGCCTGGATCGCTGCCGTGATAGCACGCATGGGGATGGAAGCTTTGAACATCGCTTCCACCTGCCGGCACAACCCGGGGTGCCGGTCCTCAATCGCTTCCAGTCTGCAAAATCTTTCTAATGCCATGGACTTTGCCCCCCTTTGGAATTGGGTCATTGGATCATCTGGCCATCGGGCCATTTAAATTCACTCAATCACCCCATCGCCAAATCACAAATGACTCAATGACCCGATGACTCAATGACACAATTACCTCGCTTCTCCCAAGGCCACGCACCGCCGGTCGTATTCATCCACGCCGTTGGCGGTGATGCGGGTCCAGCGGATGGCTTCCGGAGTGCCGGCTTTCTTTTCAATGCCCAGCTCCACCCAGCCGCGGTCGCGCATGTAGCGCAGGTGAAATTCCACGCCAGGCAAGCTCACGGGGCGCAGGCAGTCGTCCATGTAAATCAGAATGCTCTTCGGGGTCACGGGTTGAAGTCCGCATTCGTTCAGGTAACGCAAAATCTCAGTGCGGTCGAACTCTTGCTCCGATTTGGTTTTCACCTTGGCCATATGTTTGCCTTCTTTTCTGCAAATTGGATTTCACGGGCTAAAAACGAGGTTTCAGGTGCCAGGTGTCAGGTGTCAGTAAGAACCTCGCACCTGGAACTTGCTCCCATGCTTTCTCTACCGGCCTCGGTTCCAGGGAAAACATTGCAACCGCAGCCCTGACACCCGACACCTGGCACCTGACACCTTCTTTTCACTTACATTCCTCCTGCGCGTAACAGCTAAAGCCTTCGATCTTTCGCGACATCAGCCGCAGTTCCCGGCCGATGAGTTCGCGCTCATTGCTCATTTTCAAAATCTCTTCGCGCGTGGTCATGAGCAGACCCTTCAGTTCAATCACCTGGTCCATTACCGTGTTCTGGGTTTCCACCGCGCGCGCCACCCGGCCCAGGAATTCCGCGCTCACTTCCAGGCTGCTGGGGACTCGCATCACCCCACGCGTGGCGGCGGAAAACAGGCGGTAAGCGCCAATCCCCGCCATCGTGGTACCGAGAAAGCCACCCGACCCGAGCAACAACGCTTGAACTTCAGTAGCGGAAAACATAGGGAGTCCTCAGTTCTCAGTCATCAGTCTTCAGTTGTCAGTTACAGCAAAAGTGCTCAGTGCTTTGTGATCAGTTACTCGCAACTGATGACTGCCATGCGATAACTGCTTTTACCGATGACTGACGACTGATTACTGATTACTTCCTGCCGGGACGGCGTGCTGCCAAAATCCCTTGTACAACGCGTGCTGAGCGGCGAATTGGAAGACCGCCGAGACCAGGAAGGTCAGGAGGCTGCGCACCAGCGTGGACCCGTCGGGCCAGCTCACCGTCAAGCTGTGGGGAGCGTGGACAAACTGAATACCCATCGCCGTCACCAGCGCGGTGACGCCGCTGGTGACCATGCAGACCGTGGGCTTGTTCTGATCGATCCAGGCGAAAACGATGCTTTGACTGCGCTTCGCAAGCTGGATCAGCAGGGGCATGACGAACGTTATGAGGGCTTGAATTTGAATTGATTCCATGTTCATTTCTAGCTCCTTGTTTTGAGCTGACAGCTATCAGCTAACAGCTCACAGTTTGTGTAAATCACAGCAGCTAACCTGGACTTCTCAACAGCCTCAGCGGATCCCTTTGGGCGGTGATGCTTTCAAGCCCCAAAGGGGCGTGCTAACACAGCCCAGGCCAACGGCCTGGGTTTACAGATTGTTTCCCGGCTGAGCCCTGAAAGGGCGATCTACGAATCAACCGTTCAGCCCCTTCGGAAGGGATGATTCGGGAATCGGGAAAGAAATTGCCGCAGTTGGTAGTGCGCCCCTTCAGGGCTTGGCGTATAGCCCGGACCCCGAAACCCAGGCCGTTGGCCTGGGCTGTGTTAGTACGCCCCTTTGGGGCTCGCCCGGCATCAATGCAACTTCGCCAGCCGGGGCGGGACGGGTGAGGGGGTCGCCTTGTAACTCATAACCACCTACCGCGTGGAAATCACCGGCGGCTTCTTCCCGCACCTGGGCAAGCTTTTTGACCAGAACATCCACGGTTTCGGCAAATCGGCGCCCGGTACCTTCGATCTTGCAACCCACGAATGCTCTTGCCCATTCAAGGTCTGTCATGTTGGCAATCCTCACAGTCAACTCATTACGTCTGCCATCGGATGGCGCGGGCGCCCTCTGTCCAGTGGCCTTGCAGATGACACTTTGTCCTTGTCCGCGAGTGGCAGAGAGTTGTAGAATCCGTCCCACGTAGTCCTTGGGTTAATACTTTCGGGGCCGAACTGGAGTGAGTGCACTGGGGCGTCATCGTGACCCCAATGCGGCGCCGGGAGGATGCGCCCAATCTCCCTGGAGACACAACGGCA
>JARLGN010000495.1 GCA_031292775.1 Acidobacteriota bacterium
GCCCTTGTTCGCGGGTTTCCATTTGCCGGCTCTGGTTACGGGAAGCCTCGGGGTTTTGATTGCGATGCTCGAGGGGATTCTGCAACTCAACCAATACCACCACAATTGGATTACCTATCGGTCCACCTGCGAGACCTTGAAGCACGAGAAGTATCTATACCTGGCGAACGCAGGCCCTTATACGGCGGCCCCTGCAGCGCACGTGCTTCTGGCCGAAAGGATTGAATCCTTGGTCTCCCAGGAGCATGCGAAGTGGGCGGCAGGCCAGGAAGAAGCGACCAAGCAAAAGAATGAATGATTGAGAGTCAGACGGCTGACGTCTCTCCGGCCGCCGCGCAGATCCAGCGCAGGAGTTGCGCCAACTCTGCTGAGTGGGAGCCGGTGAAACGGAACAATCTCAACTGGCTCGACTCGCGCTCGCGGTTAGGGGAATCCGTTCGTAATCTGCTCCAGCCCGCCTTTGCCACTCCCTCGAGAAATGCCACATCCGTGGTGCCATCAACCACAAAAACCACGCGCCCAAGCGTTGCAATATTGAGAAGTTCCTCAATCTCGTGGCTACACCCGGCATTCCGCTGACTGAACCCGCGCAGGTCCATAAGGACCGCATCGCTCTCCCCGATGAGTCTTGCCAGGACCATTTTCCAGGTATCATCGTGACAGAAGAAGTCGGTGACGCGGAAGCGTCCGTCCCAGTCGGGGCGCGTGTCCATTTCCCGGAGACGAAGATCAAGGGCTTGGGGCCCATCGATGAACCTGCGCGCCAGCTTACCGCTAAGGAAGTCCAGGAACTCGTGAGGTTCTACCGTACTTGTCGCCAGGTCGGGGCCGGCGATCATTCGCACGCTCCCCGTGCGCAACCAGTGCTTGCCGAGAGCGTTAAACAGGTGCCCGCTGCGCTTTCCCAATGAGAAAACGCGCAGCAGCAGGAGCTTGGGCGCCTGATACGTCTGGCCTCGACGCAGCCGGGAGAACCCGATTTTCACCACCGCCTTATAGATGATGAAGCCCGCGAGCCCGGTGAATATCCACCACCACCCCTCGAAGACGAGATCGATCGTTTGAACGATGCTGAACAAAAGCCAGATGGAATCGCATGTCAACGACTGGTCGCTAATCAGCTTTCGTTCATAAAGCCTCCGCACCCCTTGAAGCACCGCCCACCCCACAACCCCGAAGATGATGAAACCAATTAAAATGAGCAACCAAAACATGGTCTTGCCGGAGAAGCCCATGCGGACGCAGACTCCGGCAACGAAACGGAGGATGCGGTCACTCCGACCGGCAATGCTCAGTCCAACCACCGATCCCATAACCCCGACTATCATGAAGGTGATCACCAAGGGTCCGACGGCCCTGATCCTGCGGACAAGAAAAGCCAAAAGAAGAACGGTGGGCGGGCCATTCATCACCAGCCAGTGGGCAATGATGAGCTGCCAAAGCGTGAGCTGTGGACTCAACTCCAAAGCGATTGCCGCCAGGACGCCCAGCACAGCGAAGTATCCCGACACCAGATAGGCTTTTTTGCGTTGGGTTGAACCCGCCACCAGATTGGCAGTGAGCACCACCGGCCAGGCGTACGTCCAGAACAACCAGAGGAACCTTACCGGATGGAACGAACTCCGGGTCGCGACGAGCCAAACCAAACTCATCACAAATGCATAGCACCCTCCTGCCGCACAATAAATTGCGGCAGCCAGCCATGGCCCGCGACTGGCTTGGCGAAAAAGTGCTTCGGCATAAGGAACCATGGTTGGGCTGGCAGATGTCCCGTCAAATGACAACTCGATGCGGGAAGACGGCGGCGATGATGTCGGCACGGAGGGCGTGGAAGGAACGGCGGTCCCCGAACGGCCCCGCATTGAGCGCAAGACTGCCCGGCGGTACAACCAGAGCAGAAACAGTGATAGAGGCAGGGCCAAAATCGCAGCCACCAGAAGGACGAATGGCAACTGGCCGGTCAAGGCTAGCGTGATTGGGTCCGGAGTTCCCTTCATACGCAACCCAAGCTGCAGGAATGAACCCTGCCCTCCACCGTGTATAGCGGAGTTCGTGCCGGAAGAGCCTGGCACTTCCACTTCGATCCGGAACTTCAGTTTTGTGGTTTTGCCCGACCGCTAACATACACCTGGCCGCCCATGAATTCAATCATTCGAATGGGCGTTTGCTACTGAGGCTTCAACATGCAGGGAAACCACAAATTATGTTTTTGGCAGAGGCCGCATCTGTACCAATGGCCCCTGCATATGAGACACTGTGAGGCATCGGTTTACCGGAGCAGGGCATGGCCCAACAGGTCTTTATAAGTTATTCATCCGCTGACAAGGCGATCGCGGATCGTGTTTGCAGCGCCTTGGAGAGCGCCGGGGTTTCGTGTTGGATGGCTCCCAGAAATATTGAGCCGGGCACGGACTTCCCCACCGCCATTGTGGAAGCGGTCAATGCGGCTCACGCGCTCGTGCTGATCCTGACTGAGCACTCCGCTGCGTCACCCCATGTTCTCAGCGAAGTTGGCCACGCCTTCAATGGCAAGAAGCGAATCATTCCCTTCCGCATTTGGCAGCAAACCTTGCCCGAGGATCTGGAATATTTCCTTTCCTTGACCCAGTGGCTCGATGCCCCGGATGGGTGCACTGATCAGAACTTGAAGCGGCTCGTCGACGCAACTTCGGCCGCCCTTGCGGGTGAACGAGTTCAGCGCGCCTTGACACCGCTCAAGAGCCAGGCACGATGGCTTGCGGGTGCGATCCTGACACTGGTGGCGGTCGCCGGGGTGATCCTATTCTTGAAATCAAGGAAGCCGCCAAGCCCTAATCCAGCCTTGCCTGCGGCGACGGGAGTGA
>JARLGN010000496.1 GCA_031292775.1 Acidobacteriota bacterium
CGGAACCAACGCCCATGCTGGAACTCCGGGTAATGTAACTGCCGGTGGCGCCTCCAGCTCTGTAAATTGGAATTTCACCAACGACCCTCTCTACCCGACCGGCAACTATACGGCGGTTGCTACCTTCACGATCAGCGCCACGTAATTGCCGGATTTCGAAGGAAGGTTGGCTTGCGTATGTACAGCGTGTTCACAACTGTGGATATACTCACCTTCGATATGGGTCGGCGTAGGCCCCAATATTACGCTCCGCCTATGCTGACCCACCGCAGTTGTCAGTTCGAAAAGCCAGCGGCTTTCTTTGATTTTCCCGCCTTTGCTCGCAGCTTCAATTGCGCGCCGCGGGCCAATGTATCAACACTGAGTGTCATCCCCAGCATCGCTCCCGGCGAAACGGAGCGGCGCAGCGGGAGACATACAAACCCATAGGAGAAGAAAAATGAGAAAGAATGTACTTCTGACGATGGCTGCCCTTATCTTCGGCACATCTCTTGCGTATGCCCAGTTGGGTACAACCGCGCCCACCAACACCCTCTCAGTGGCAGTGAGCAACGAGGCGGCGTTGACCATCAGTGGGAGCGGGACCACGACCCTCGCTTCGACTGGCACAAACTTCGCTAACTATACTGGCACTACCAGCATGATCTATTTCATCCGGACGACGGAGACCTCCGGAAGTGGATACATTAAGGCGCAAATTACGACCGATTTTGCCCCCGCAGGTGGCCCTTCGGTGGCCAACTCGGGCACGAGCGGCGACACGCTCAGCTACGCCTGCACGGTGGCTGCCCCAGGGACGGCCTGCACGGGGTCCGTCAATGCTTCCACCACGGCGCAGACGAGCATAGCGACTTTCGCGGCCGGTGTGCATTCTGCCAAGGCGGGAAATGCTGCTTCCCTGTTATGGACACTGATTAACGATCCGGCTTACAAAACGGCGACCTACTCCGCGACCGTGACTTTCACGATCAGCGCCACATAATGGGGGAAGACCTAAGGAGAGGAAACGGGGATGCGCAAAATATTCATCCTGGCCGCCGTGTGGGTGCTGGTCTGCGCCGCGGGCCTGGCGTGGGCACAGAAGGGGACAACCACCAAGACGACTCGCGCCATCGCCACCCCTTCGGGGCGACCCATGGGCCCCAGAATGTACAGAACCATCAGCAACACGATGGTGAATCCAATAAGTGTCTCTTTTGCGGCAACCAACCCAGATACGGACAGCCCGGTGGCGAGTAGCCCGGCACCGGGCGCTACGGTCAAATGGACGATCAACTCCACCTTTGAGTTCGCAGGAAACTGGACCCTGACTATCGCTCCCGGAGGCTCCACTTTCACCGGTTGCCCCACCGTACCGACAACGGCGGTGTCGGTGGCATGCACGTCTGCAACCGGAACCGCTGGTTCGGCGAACTGCGCATCGACCGGCACCTACGTTGCGCTCCCCAGTTCGGGCTCTTTGCAAGTGGCATCAGGGACCTATCCGGGGTCGCTCTTCGGGACCAATACAAACTACACGGTGGTCCTTAACTATCAGTTTGCAGATTCATGGAAGTACGTTGCCGGGACCTGTCCTCTGACTGTCACCTACACCGTGAATTGAATAGCCCCAGGAACGACGGTAATGGCTCTTGAAATGGCAGCAAATCGCCCCACGCGAGCGGCCCCCCGGGCAGGCTTGGCGGGGCAAGCGGCAGGCGGAAAGATGAGGGATGGACGTATGAGAAAGTTAGTTTTCCTGGCAGGGATGGGCATGCTCATGGCAGCGCCGTGGGCACACGCACAGTTGGGGTTGGGGCTCGTGCCCATGCGTGTGGAAGTTCACATGACGCCCGGGCAGGAGTACTCGGGATCGTTAAAGCTGAGCAGCGAATCGGACGCCAAGGTCCGTGTGCGGGCCGAAGTGCTGGATTTCAACATCGACGACAAAACAACACCGCAGTTTGAGCGGGATCTGCCGCAGGAGGCAGCCATCTCCTGCAAGAAGTGGCTGAGCCTGAACCCGATGGAGATTGAAATCGGAAAGGGCGGGTTCCTGAACGTGCGTTATACACTGCGGTTGCCTGCGGACATTACCGAGGGCAGCTACAACTGCGCCGCCGGGTTTACCACGCTGCCTGCGGCCGGGCAGGTCAACCCCGGCATCGGCATGCGTATGGCCGTCCGGATCGTGGCCGCGATTTACATCGTGGTCGGTTCGCCTCCGGTTCGGGGTACGCTGAAAGAATTCAAATTTGAAGCCATCCCCCCGTCAAAGGATTCCAAGGAAGCAGGGTGGCAGGCCGTGGTCGTGCTGGAGAATCAGGGAAAGATGTACTTCCGACCGACGGGTAAACTTGAGGTCGTGAACGACAAAAACCAGGTTGTGGAGACAGAGGAATTCGCTCCTCTCCCTGTCTTGCGTGAACGCAGCCAGCGGTTCATCTTCCCCCTCAAGACGCATCTTGACCCTGGGCATTATAAGCTCCGCGCCCATGTTGACATTGGCACGGGCGAGATCCAGGAAGGTGTCGCGGATGTGACCGTAGAACCGCCGGCGCAAACCCCACCGGCCAATCCGGCGCCGACAGGGCAACATGCGGAGCACTAAAGGTCACTCGTGAAGGTTCCGTTGCATCGCAAGGAAATCATCAATTCGGTGCTGGCATTCTTAGCCGTCGTTGCCAGCCTCTCCCCAGGGCCCAAATTGTTTGCACAAACCTCCGGCCAAGCCGAGGTAGCCCTGCAAGGCTATTACATGGCCGGGAGCGGTCAGCCGCTGCTGGATACGTCCGGAATGGCGCTGAGGTTTAAGGAGTTCATCCCGGGAGTTGGGCTGCTCGACGGCAACCTGGAAGGTTACGGGGGCAACGGTTTCCACTCCGGCACGAACTTTGTTTCCCTTGAGCATGCCCCCATTTGGGGCTGGAAATGGGACTTCCTTGGCGGCGACTTTCAATTCTCCTC
>JARLGN010000497.1 GCA_031292775.1 Acidobacteriota bacterium
CTTCCCTGGATGTGGGCGCTGAACGGCGCGGCATCCGTGTTGGCCAGCTTCATTGCCATGGTCATCTCCACGGAATCGTCGATACGCACGTGCGTGCTTACCGGCGCCGCCTGCTACGCGCTGGGGGGAATTCTGCTCTCAGGCAGGCGCGTAGTGCCGGCCACCAAAGCAGCGGGGGTTGGTGAAGCAAGGCCCTCGGCTGCACTCTAGTTAAGCAGGCTCCCCAAGCGGGGTAATGAAATTGACGACGGACGATAGGTCGCAGTTCGCCCCGCCGCAGTGAGTGACTTCATGATATCGGAAGTAGATTCGCTGGCGCAGAAGGTTTGGGATTACCATCATCTGAATCACCGGATGGAGAAATCCGATGCCATTCTGGTTTTGGGCAGCCACGATCTGCGCGTGGCGGAGCGAGGCGCCCAGCTCTTTCTGGAACATTGGGCGCCTTTATTGATCTTCTCGGGCGGCTTGGGGAACCTGACCCGGGAAGTATGGGACCGGCCCGAGGCTGACCGCTTTGCGGAAATCGCCTTGGCAATGGGCGTGCCGCAGGATAAGATCCTGATCGAAAACCGCTCGACGAACACGGGGGAGAACGTCCATTTCACCAGAGACCTTCTGGCGAAACTCCACCTCAATCCGCAAAAGTTCATCCTCGTCCAGAAACCTTACATGGAACGCCGGACCTTCGCCACGTTCAAGAAAGTTTGGCCGGAGAAAGAAGCCATCGTCACTTCGCCGCAAATTTCCTTTGAAGATTATCCCACCCGGGAAATTTCCAAGCGTGAGGTTATCAATATCATGGTGGGAGATTTGCAAAGAATCCGGCTGTACCCCGCCAAGGGATTCCAGATTGCGCAGGAGATTCCGCCCGACGTTTGGGCCGCCGGCGAGAAGCTTATCGAATTGGGTTACACCCAAAACCTCATCAAGGACTGAGCTGTCCCCAATGTGCGCTGCCGGAGACTGGCTCATCTGGTCGGAAGTTCTGGGCAATCTCCTTTCCGACGACGCAGCAAGTAAATTGACAAATACCATGGTTTTGATTGAGTATCGTCACAGCATCCGCCGGAATTAGATGACATCACTTAAATGTCGAAACTAAAGGTGGGTGTGCACCGGCAAAATGTGGCCATCGTACCACTTGCAATGATCGCGAAAGGGTCCAATAATGTGCCCGGTGCTTAACGCTGTTCTTTGTTCGCTCGCCACACACCTGCCCCCGAAACAAGGCCGTACTTTGCAGGTCCAAGTCGGGGGAGGAAGCCAAATTATATAAACACAGGGAAGTCCTTCCACGCTGAATGCGCACGAAAATGGGAAAGAGGAAGGACCTATATAGAGGAGAAAATCATGTCATTGCCAACCGAGGTCCGAGGCGCAAAGACGCACCGGGCAATCGTATCGCTCGTCTTGCTCACTTTAACTTTGTTACTTGTCTCGGCTCCCGCTCGTGGCGAGCAGAAGTACGTTTCGCGCTACGACCTCTTTACCGGGTACACATTTCTCGACAGCCCGCATGTAAGCCTTTTTGAGAATGGATTTCATTTTCAGTTTGGTGTCAGGCCCAAGCCCTGGTATTCACTAGGCTTCGACTACAGTATTTCGGGTGGTAGCTTGACGCTGACGCCCAGCCTGCTGACACCCTATTGGCAGACGCTATTAGGCGGTCAATTGCAACAATTGGCTGCGGCGGGACAACTCCCTGCCGGTTACACCGTATCCGTACCGTCCAATTCCACCACCCAGACCTTTGCCGGCGGGCCGCAATTAGCCTATCGCCACTTCTCGAAAGTGACGCTCTTCGTTCGGCCTTCCGTTGGAATGATCCATGAGGTCGCAACCCCCCAGCCCGCGGATGCGATTTCAAAATTAATCGTCGCAGCGTTGGCGCCCACCGGACAGAAAACAAACTGGACTGTTTTTTACGGGTTCGGGGGAGGCGCCGACTTTCTCTTTTCCAAGCACGTAGGCCTGCGCGTACAGGCTGACCTGGTCTACGATCATCTCTTCAGCGATATTTTGCAGGACGGCCGCCTCACGACCCGGTTCTCCGTGGGCCCTTGTTTCAACTTTGGGAGGAATATTAAGAAGAAGTGAATTCCGAAGAGTTGACGCGGCCATTCTTGTGATTAGGCGGTGTGGTCAGGCACGAGGCGGGGCTTCTCCCCGGCCAACAAAATTCCTCCGCAAGCGGCAGGAGGGGCGGCGTCTCCGGGATATGCCCGCGTGAGACGCAACGCCCCCCTAAACCTGATGGCATTGCACAAGGCGGAGAAACTTATTGGCCAGCGGCTTGCACCTGGTTCGCAGCGCGGGTCTGCAAGGCGTTCTGCGTGATAGCCAACTCACGCGCTAATTGATAGTTGAGCTGCGTTCCGACAGGGATGGTTAGATCCTTCCCGCGTCGGCGCATGCGGTCCACGGTAGTTGCGGTAAGCCCCACCGTAGCCCCAATAACGGGATGGGCAAATATCAAACCCAGCAGCGTGCCACCCGCGGTTCCCGCACCAATCTCTTCCAGGTCCGGCCGGCGCGAACTCGGGCCCTTCAACAACCCTTCGCTCCCCACCACCTTGACGTTGTCAGCGCCATAAGCAGTCATCAGAGTGGCGCTGAGAGGAAAGCTGCGGCCGTCTGGAAGTGTGATCTGCTCCACCGTCAAGCGCATCTGGCCAACGCCCTTAATGCGGCCAGGGTGCTCCATTAGTGTGATACGTCCGGTCAGCATCGTGCCGGCGGGGATCGCCATGTGGCCATTAATGCTCACAGGCTCCGCAACCTCAAAGGTGAAAGCATCCCCTTGGGAATTCAGTTTGGTGGTCAGAGTTTGTGTGGTGCGGCAATGGAGCATGGTACCGGCGGGAACCGAAAAGGGCTCCGGTTGTACCAGTGTTTCTGCATTTGCCAGGGAAATCCCGACAGTGGCGAGTAAAACGGCCAGCAAAGCACGCTTGACCATGTTGAACCTCCTCAAAGGTCATTCATGGCCGGACCCTGGCGCTTTGTCCAGCTTGGGTTGATGCCCGGAAGTAGTCAAAGGGTGAGAGGGGAGACCCGCTCACAGTGACAGGGTCTCCCCGCGGAAATTTGCTAGTGCGCTCCCTCCGAGCGCGCTGCAACTACGGTGACACCCTTCGGAGTACTAAGGTACCCCTTCACTTGATTTGATCCTACACTATTTACCACCAACTCGTAAGGCTTTTTTGAGCCGTTCACAAAGAAGTCGACGGGGGAATTGATGGCGCAATCCCGCCTTTCCACATCCTTATCGTCTACCAGCGTATTCACGTTAAAGCGATAGCGTTTGGGATTGGTACGCTTCAGGGTCAGGTTTACACCCGCCACTTTCGCCGGTTGGTTCTTGTTCAGGGTGAATTCAAAGTAGTCACGATCACCCAATTTGCGCAGGTATTCAATGTCATCGTGGTTGCGTGCAATGAGAGTTCCCAATTCGCTACGGGCCATACCCAAGTCTGACACCAGCGTGGTGACGGTTTTCTGGGTGCTGCTCAAGTCCGTTTTCGTCGAGGAAACATCCTGCGTCAGGGCACCGACTTGTTGCTGGTCCGCCTTCTGGTCAAGCTCTTGTTTGAGTTGCTCAGTTTGCTCGCGCTGCTGATCCTGAAGTTGCGACACCATGGTTCGCGCACGCCTAAGTTCCCCGCTCTGCGCGCCCACGCGCTTCGCTGCGGTGCCAAGCTCGATTTTGACGGCATCAAGCTCCTGCGCGTTCTGCCGCTCAATGGCTTCCAGCCGATTCGAAATCTGGTCTCGCATTTGCCCCGTCATGTCGTCTCGCAACTGGCTCTGCTGCGCGGTCAGTTGATCCCGCACCTTGTTCGTCTTACTGATCGAAACGACTTCGCCCACTGCCAGGGCGGCGAGAACGAGAAAGATTACAATAAACGCACCGTACCCGGGTTTGGAGTTCATCTCCGCCGGTTGCACCTGATGGCCACGTTCCTCATCAATTGGCATGTTGGTCTCTCCCCTCCATTTACGAAGTTGCTAAATGAAGCCACTTGATTTGCCGGCGATTGGCTTCCTCGCTGAGGAAAGGAGCACGCCGAATACCAATCGAAGCAGGCCACCATAAGGTGTTATTTATTAGTTGGTTGGCAGGAATTGAGATAAATGCCGCGGCAAGTTTCCCCGCAGATCTTACGCGCGCCAAGTAAAAAGGTATGGTCAGTTGAGGACACGGGACACGTGGTTCGGGACTCGGGGTTCGGAATCTTGAATCTTGAATTCTGAATGTCCTATTGGGAAAGCGGGCTCATGGGTTCGAGGCTTACCCAACATGCACACTGCCGACTGCCTTCCGCTTACTGCCTACGCTCTGCCGCCTTATGCTTTTGCCTTCTACCTTTTCTTCCGTTCGCGCGCCCAGCTCTCTTTATTGACCTGATGGCTGCGGCCAATGGCGAGCGATTCCGGCGGCACATCCTTGGTAATCGTTGAGCCCGCGGCGGTGTACGCCCCCCTGCCGATGTGCACGGGCGCCACCAGCATGTTTCCACTGCCGATGAATACTTCGTCCTCAATGGTCGTGGGATTCTTCTTTTCACCGTCGTAGTTGCAGGTGATGGTGCCGGCGCCAATATTGGTGTGCGCACCCACGGTTGCGTCGCCCAGATAGGTCAGGTGCTGGGCCTTTGCGCCCCGGCCGATAGTCGATTTTTTGATTTCCACAAAGTTGCCGATGCGCGCCTCCGGCTCTATAACCGCGCCTAAGCGCAAATGTGCGAAGGGGCCGATCGCGACACCCGCCCCGACTTCACTCTTCGTTATGACACAGGATTGCCGCACCGTGACGCCGTCGGCGAGGGTGGAATCGGTGATGGTCGAATAGGGCCCCACATGGCACCCGCTCCCTATCCGAGTTTGGCCGCGAAGGCTGACGCCGGGTTCAATAACGGTATCGGGGCCGATGACGACGTCCTCATCAATGTAAGTCGTCGCCGGATCGGCAATCGTCACGCCGTCCTTCATCAAGGTTGTGGCCTTGTGAAGACGCAGTGTTTTTTCCACCTCGGCCAGTTGCACACGGTCATTGATGCCCCACGCCTCGCCGCCCGGCGCTTCATATGCCGCAACTTTAAGACGGTGTCGATTGAAAATTTCAACAAGGTCTGTAAGCAGATATTCCTTTTGGGCGTTCTCCCGGGACAGTTCGCCCAAGTGTGCCAGCAGGTGTTGGCGCGAGAAGCAGAGGATGCCGGTATTAACTTCACTGATTCTTTTCTGAGCCGCACTCGCCACTTTCTCTTCTACAATGGCGCGCACGCGTTTGCCACCCACACGCACAATGCGCCCATAGCCGGTGGGGTTGTCCGGACGCATGGTGAGAATGGTGCAGGCCGCTCGCTCCTTGCAGTGTGTGGCCACCAGCGCGCTCAGTGTCTCTGGCCGAAGCAGGGGCGCGTCTCCCACCAGCGCCACCACAACACCGGTTGGGCAGCGCTCGAGTTCCGGGCGGGCGACAATCAGCGCGTGTCCGGTACCCAATTGCTCCTTCTGCTCAATAAATTCCAGCCCCTCGCGGGCAAAGGCTCTGCGCATCGCTTCCGCCTGATGGCCAATAATCATGTAAAGCCGTTCAGCCCCAGCCGCCGTGGCTGCGCGCAAAACATATTCACCCATCAAACGGCCCGCCAACGGGTGCAGCAACTTCGGATACTCCGACTTGAAACGCGTTGCCTTGCCCGCCCCCAGAATCAGGATCGAAAAACCCTCTGCCCCCATCAATGGCTCCTAAGTAAAGGCTGAATGTAATAGCAAAAGCCGCAGCGCACGAAGCAGATGGCATCTATAGCCAAAGGCTTTGCGATTCGCTAAGGCATTCTACGGCGTCTGGGGAGAGAAAAGCAAAAACCACCTATAATTCCCGGCTCAGCACCACTGCGGCGCTACAGGAAAACGCATTGTCCCAAGCCACAATGCTAATATCAATGTGAGCGAACCTCAGGAGAAAAATGGCAATCTTCTATTTCCTTCGGCACGGTGAAACTGCATGGAACGCGGAGGGGCGGTTGTGTGGGCGGACCGATGTTCCGCTTTCGGACGTGGGGCGGCACCAGGCGCAGTTGCTTGCTTTGCGTGTGAAGGCCCTTCCGACCGAGGCACTGTATTCAAGCCCCCTGAGCCGCGCTCTGGAAACCGCCCGCCTGGTGGGACAAGCCCTGGGGTGCGAACCGGTTGTAGACGGCCGATTATCCGAGCTCAATTATGGTGCCTGGGAAGGCAGGACTTTTGATGAAATCAAACGCACCGAGCCCGCTGTCTACCGCGCCTGGGACGAGGACCCCGGTGAGTTGGCGCCTCCCGAGGGCGAAACGGGCGTGCACCTTATCGAGCGCGCCACCCCGTTTCTGGCCGATGTTGCGCAAAGGCATCAGAGCGGCAACGTGGTGGTGGTCTGCCACAAAACCGTATGCCGGCTGCTCGCCTGCCACATCATGGGCGTGCCGCTTGCGGAATACCGGCGCCGCATCCCGATGGAAAATGCCGCACTGAACATCTTTGAAACCGTGGAAGGAAAATGGCGAGTGGTATCGCTAAACGATACGTCGCACCTTTCCAAACCTGCTGTGGGGATTTCTCAGTAATAATGCCGAATTCAGCAATGTAAAGCTACGACGCAGAGAAGAGGCCTTTTGCATTCATATCTCTGCGTCTCTGCGGTGAAAAAAGTCTCGAGGTCCCGATTCAGCCTTGCGCACTCCGGAAATTGATTCGGCCCTTTTCGATGGGCACGCCGCGAACCTCAATTTGGCTCAAGTCGCGCGTTCCAAGCCCCAATTGTTCCGCGAGTTTCAGGGTGCTGGCGCAGGTTTCAAAAGGCGCCGTGCCGTGATCGGCCATGGGATCAAAACCCATCAGCGCCGAACCCACAGCGTCTGTATTCACACAGTTCGTGCCCGCTATCAGCATGCCGGCATGCACAGGCCGCAGTGTATTCAGCCAAGGGCCTTCGCCGCCCGCCACGGTTTCAATGCCGTCGATCACCGCAAGATGGATGGGGCGCGCCGCCACAAGGTCGGCAGTGACACGCGGGACGCGATAGCCCGGGTCGCGCGGCGAAGTGGGATCGTTCTCCGAGGGCGCGCTACGGGAGGGCTGCCGGTCGCCCGCATGCAGCATTCCGCGGGCCCCCGACGGCACTTTGCTGGGCTCATCGATGCCGGCGTTCTCACCGTAGATCGTTGTGGGTGGAAGCCCAAAGCAGTTCTTCATCGAGAGCGTCACGCCCGCCGTCGCATGTTCTTTAAGTTTGGCCAGGGAAACAAAAACATCGCACTCTTCGTAAGCGGGATTTACGTCGTAGCCCTTGAACATCAACCCGCCGCCCGGCACGTGCAGGCGTGTGTACTTCTGTCCCGCGCCCGGATAGTTCGTGTTCACCAACTCCACGCTGGGAGCGGCGCTGGTCAAGGCGCTGGTATTCCAACCGGCTTGGGAGAGAAATTCCGCCAGCGACGATGGCTCCGAAGAGCTTTCCAGCAAGCGAATACGCCACGCTCCCGCGTTGCCCAGCAAGTGGACGAGCGCTCCCACCACATGGGGATGCACCCAATACGTCTGGGCTTGTGGCAAACCCTTAAAACGACCCTGTGAGCTTCCGGTAAAGTTGAGCTTTATGGAAACCGTCTTGCCGTTCACGATTCGCTGCAATCCGCCCAACTGGTCAAACATTACGGCAAGCGTGCTCGTTACTTCCGGCCCATACGTGGCACACCTGGCAATGGCCACCGGAGCGGCGGGTGCAGCTTTGGCCCATAGCCCCGACGGCGCAAGGCAGAACCCCGCAGCCGCAGCGCTTACCCCATGGATAAACTCTCGCCGATTAAGGTTTCGTTTCATATAAACCTACCTTTCAGTTGTATGAGCCCTATCCGCAGGGTAAGGGAATTTGTGGCGAGATGCAATAGGAACCCAGAATAGGTTACAGGGGACAGGTTTCAGGTGACAGGGGAGAGATGTCAGGTATCAGGAGTGGGAGCTTAGTCCGGATTTCTCACCAGGACGCGAGCCGTTTTCGCTGCCTGCCATCTCTCGTTTTGCTCCCTGCAAATGGACACTTTATCCCAGCACGATCCCGTTTTTCATAGATTCTGTAAGTGGATTTCTTTTCCATATGTTCTCAGCTTTGGCGCAAAGAAATTCGCTTTCCTGGTCCTTTTTTTTCAACATGTTCCCCAGCTTTGGGAAGGGGCAATTCTGGCGTCCCCGATGGACACGTTGTCGCGGGCAGTTGAGGGGAATTTAGGCGTGAAAACAACATCATAAGGTGCCTTCTCATTCCGTGACCCGGAAGTAAGCACCCGCGGGCAACTGGCCCCAGCCCATCCTCGCGCCTACATTGTAGCCTATTGTCATGCCGGTGTCAAGCGAAAATTGTCCGCGGCCCCCGCCTGGCTGTCCTCCCCAGGCACCGGATTCTGGTGGGAATTCCGGATTAGGGCTTTTCACTTTTGACTTTTGCACTTTGCCTTTTGACTTGCTTGTGCGGCTCTTGCCGATGGGGCACATCTTCCTACCTCCCCGTTGTTGTCTCCCCCTTGTCGCGTAAAATGGGACATGATAGCTTGGCTTCTACCACGGAGGCGTTATGGATCAGCGAATCACCCAGAACATTGGCACAAGAATTCCTGTGGCAAGGATAGCTTGGACGATTGTCCTGGCGATGCTGGCAATTGCCACGGTATCGGCCGGTCAACTCTTAGGGAAGCACTACCACAAGGCAGAGTTGATTCCGAATTACTCTGTTGTGAAGAAGATTGTGCTGGGGGGTGACGGGGGGTGGGACTACCTCCTTTGCGACAGCGCCGCGCGCCGCCTCTACATCTCGCGCGGCACTCACGTAATGGTGGTAGATGCCGATACCTACGCCGTGGTGGGAGACATCCCCGGCACCGAAGGAGTGCACGGCATCGCGCTGGCGCCGGAATTTGGCCGCGGCTTCACCAGCAACGGCCGCTCCAACACCGTGACGATCTTTGATCTTAAAACACTCAAAATTCTGGGGACAGCACCCACGGGCAATGGCCCTGACGCCATTATGTACGATCCTGCCTCCAAGCGCGTGTTTACCTTTAACGGCCATGGCGGCGACGCGACGGCCATCGATGCGGCTTCGGGAAAACCCGTGGGAACAGTCACTCTGGGCGGCCAGCCGGAGTTTGCCGTTGCCGACGGGCAGGGTCACATTTACAACAACCTGGAAGACAAGAGCGAACTCCTCCAAATCGATTCGCAGAAGCTCACGGTCACTGCGCGCTGGCCGTTGGCGCCGTGCGAAGCACCCTCAGGGTTGGCGATGGACATCGAACATCGCCGGCTTTTCGCCGGGTGTCATAATCAGATGATGGCAGTAGTAGATGCGGACTCCGGCAAGGTGCTGGCAACGCCAAGGATCGGCCAGGGTGTGGACGCCAACGCTTTCGATGCGGGCCTCCAATTCACCTTCAGCTCCAATGGTGACGGCACCTTGACCATCGTTCGGGAGGACTCGCCGCAGAAGTTCAGCCCTTATGCAAACGTCGCCACCCGGCGTGGCGCGCGGACCATGGCGCTTGATCTGAAAACGCATCACGTCTTTCTGGTGACGGCGGAATTCGGCCCGCCACCGGCGCCCACGCCGGAACATCCGCACCCCCGGCCGCAAGCCATTCCCGGCACGTTTACACTGCTGGTTGTGGAATAATACAGTTGAAGCATTAGCGAATTCTGCCATCGCGCATGACGTTCGGAATCCTGGAGTGCGGGAACTCGCCACCGCTTTTTCTTCCACTGGCTCGTCAGCGGTTTGTGATACGCCGCGGCGAGTCGCGGCAAGGGAGAGCGGCGTCGAGTCGCGGCACTCCGAAATCGGAACATGCACGATGCAACCAACGGAAAGAGTTTAGCCACATGACCCCAGACCCTTTAGCTGACCTTACCCCCTCCACTCCAGTTCCGCCAGAGGACAAGCAATCTCCAGCCCCCTTGCCAGGCAAGCTGCGAGTGGTGTACTGCCTTATTCTGGCTGCCGTTGCGCTTGTGCCTTACCTTGCCTCCTTGCGCAACGACTTTGTTTATGACGACTTCGATCAGGTCCTCGCCAATCCCTACATACGGAACTTCCATCACTTGCGGGAAATCTTCACTTCCTCGGTGTGGTCGTTCCTGGGCGATTTCCGCGGGGCCTCCAATTACTACCGCCCTGTGATGTCGATGGGATATCTGTTTTGCTACCAGATGTTCGGTCCTCATGCGCTGGGATTCCACCTGGCAAATCTTCTGGCGAACGCCGGCGTGGTGGTTCTCGTTTTTCTGGTCACGCTCAAAATGTTTCGCGCGCCTAAGGTGGCTCTGGTGGCGGCGTGTATTTTCGCGCTCCACCCCATCCACAGCGAAGCGGTGAATTGGATTGCCGCCGTCACCGAGCTCGAGTTGGCGCTCTTTTATCTTTTGACCTTCTGGTGTTTCCTCGCCTTGGCGCGCGCCGCCGGTAAGAGCTCAGCTCCGCTCCAGATCGCCATGGCCGGCAGCTTTGTTTTCGCCCTTCTTTCCAAGGAGCAGGCCCTGACACTCCCCGTCCTGGCCGCCATCTACGAGCACTTCTTCCGCGAAGATCGCGCGCAAACGACCAAGTTCCAGAAGCTGCGGCGCTATGGCTCTTTATTCATACTCGCGGCGGTCTATCTGGTGTTCAGGACGCATTACCTGGGCAGCCTGGCGCCCAGTCTGGACCGGCCGGGGTTTGGGACAGAAGACCTGGTGGTTTCGGCCCTCGCTCTGGTTGGCCAATACTGCTGGAAGCTCGTGTGGCCGGCACATCTCTGCGCCTATTACCTTTTCCCTGGTGACATCACCACCCTTTATCCATCGGCGCTGGGGGGCCTGCTGGCCTTGGCGATTTGCGCCTATGCCTTTGTAGTCCTTCGCAAGTCTGACCGGCATGCCGCTTTCGGAGTCGTCTGGTTCCTGGCCACGCTTGCGCCGGTCTTGAATGTACACTGGATGACCAGCAACCCCTTCGCAGAGCGTTACCTCTATCTTTCTTCCGTGGGATTCTGCTGGATATTGGGCTGGCTGGGAGTCCGCTGGTGGAACTCGCTTTCGGCGCGTGGCAGCCGAGGCCGTGTTGCCCTGGCCATCGCCGCCGGGTTAATCGCCATGCTCTGCGTCGTTCGCACTGTTGCTCGTGATCTCGACTGGCGGGACAACCTCACCTTTTACACGGCAACGCTGGAGCTTTCGCCGGACGCCTATTACATCCACAATAACCTGGGCACGGTTTATTGGGCACGAGGCAATACTGCGGCGGCGGCTGATGAGTGGCGCGCAGCACTGCGGCTGGCCCCCAACAACGAGTATGCTCTGCACAATCTCGGCTTGGCGGAACACGAGCAGAAACATTATCAAGAAGCGGAAGATCTCTACCTGCGCGCCTTGGCGGTGCGGTCAAATTACATGGACGCCCATTTGGATTTGGGGAAAACCTACGCGGCCACAGGCCGATTGCAGGAAGCGGAAGCCCAGATGCTCGTCGCTGAGAATCTTTCACCCCTCAGCGTCCGGGCGCACAATACTTTGAGCGAATTTTATTTCGATCAACGTCGACTGCCGGAGGCGGAGGCGGAAGCGCGCCGCTCCGTGGAAGTAGAGCCCACCCCGCAGGGGTATTGGGACCTGGGTCTGGTGGAATGGCTCAAGGGAGACCGCAGCGGCGCCGAGAAAGCCTTCCTCAGCGCGGAGGCCGCAAGCCCATCCGACAGCAGGGGGCATTTCATGCTCGGGCTCCTTTATATGGACGCCAATCGTAACGCCGACGCCATGCGCGAATATCGCGCCGGCTTGCAAATTGAGCCCACCAATGCCGAAGCCATCGCCAACCTCAAAAAGTTGGAGTTTCTCGGCGCACAGAATTGACGGGCACTGGCAAGTCAAGGAGTGAAGTTATTGACGGCGGGCAGTGGTTCTATTATTCTCTACGCTGCCAGACCGGGATAAGCATGCAGATAATAGGCCCCGGGCGCTGGAATAAAGTCAAGGCGCGCGTTGACATTCCGGCACCCGTGGGGTAATTTCAGGAAAGGGACCTGCGTCCCCTCCCGGACCCTATGACTCCTGAAAGCAGTGTCGTCGAGGTGACTCTGGAAAGCGACCTCAAGAACGTTGAGGTGGCGGAGGAGATTACCCGCCGCGTTGCGGTGACCGCAGGATTCGATGAAGACGAGCAGCACCGCATTGAAATGGCCGTGCATGAGTCGATGATTAATGCCATCTGGCACGGCAACAAAAATGACTCCAGCAAGACCGTTTGGTTGCAGTTTCAGATTCACCGCGACCGGCTGGAAATTCGTATCCGGGACCAGGGGATCGGCTTCAATCCGAACTCAATCCCCGACCCGCTGGAGAGTGATAACCTGCTGAACGTGTCCGGGCGCGGAATCTTTTTGATTCGCGCCTTTATGGATGAGTTCAGGGTGGAAAACACCAGCGGCGCCGGAACGGAAGTTACCATGGTCAAACGCCTGAGTTCCGGAATTCAGACTAAACAAGGAGGAACCGACCGTGAGCATGAAAGCCACAATTCGACAAGTTGATTCCGTGACGGTCGTCGATGTCAGCGGCAGAATTACTTTGGGAGAAGGGTGCACGCAGTTGCGGGAATTGATCCGCGACCAACTCAGCAAGGGCAACAAGAACATTTTGTTGAACCTTGCCGACGTCACCTACATCGACAGTTCGGGGATCGGGGAATTGGTGAGCGCCTATACAGGTGTCTCCAAGCAAGGTGGGGGGTTAAAACTCCTGAACCTTACCAAAAAGGTTCACGACCTTTTGCAGATTACTAAACTCTATACGGTCTTCGACGTCCACGACGACGAAGTCAAGGCCATCAGCAGCTTTAGCAAACCAACCACTTAGGGGAACGGCCCCATTGCCTGCAAGCCGGCGCGGATCGCCTGTGTATGGAGACCCGCAGCCGGCGCGCGGCCTGCCTCCACGCAGGTCGTACTTCCTTCAAATTCATTGCCGGGTCCGGCGCTTCCCTGGATGAAGAATCCAGGAAGCGCCCGTCCCTCTTTCGTCAGCTCCCCAAGGCGACTTAGCCCTGCTCGGTAGATGGGACGGAGCTCGGAGAATTCTTCTGCCAGGCTGAGATCTATATAGTGGACGACACCCGCCCACTTGGCCCCGGGATCCTGATCGGCGGGAATAATCTTCTCTGTGATGCCCTCGGCGCATGCCGCTCGCTCCCGAGTAAAGTACTTGAAGGGAACCGGACGCCGTACTCCAGACCCGTCCATCTGAGGATGATGGGCAAGGTCGGACACGGCCAGCGCCAGCTTGTGCTTGCGGTTCCCCATCTTCAGGAGCGCGCAGAGTTCCACGATGCTCAGCCGCCGCGGCCGGGGTGAAATCGATGCTGAGATTTCCTACGCGGGCGCCGAGGTTCCAGCGGGTGGGGTCATCTATAACGGCTTCAGTCGCCTCCCCATTCGCGTCGTCGACACCGTGCCTCGCCCGGAAGGGATGAAATCCTGGGGACGGGAGTTTAAAGATCTCTACCGCCGCTATTTTTGGAAGCATATCCGCGCCTGTTGCATTGCCTAGGGTAATCCGCGTGAAGGCTAATTCCTTGGCAACTATGCCGCCCCCGCACCCGCTCCCACCACGACGGCATCAACCTGCTCCATAGTTGCCTCTCAATTCTGCGATTGAGATACCCAATATTCAGGGCATTGCCGTCCAATGAAATTCGTGTTCACACATGAGGCGTAAAATCGCGATAGCTTGGCCAACCTTCAATTGACTCGGCATTCTTAACGCCTCGGCCAATCGCCTCCGCAACAACCTCTGCGGCAAGCGCGCCGACAGCGGAGACGGGAACGTCGCGCCGCAAACTGCGAGTGGAAATGGCGTAGAGCTGGTCGCCGTCCCCAGTCGTGTGGTATGGGGGGATTGCCCTCGCCCCGCCACAGCTTGCCATCATGGCAATCTTGGTTAACTGCAGCTTGTCAAAATAGACGTTTGTCGCCACTACGGCCAAAGTCGTGCTGTGCAGGAATTCGTCACTCAGCTTAAGGGATGAATGCGCGGGGGGGTCCGCCAACCGCCGCTTGAGGGTCTCGGTGAGGCCCACAAAACCTCTCCCGTCCTGGTGACGCGCTCCGGCCAGGAGCTTATGGGTTCGCCAATCGAGGATGTCTCCTGACGCGTTGACCACGGCTAGCGCGCCAATCACGATATCTCCCAGGCGAAGACTGGCGGTACCCAAACCGCCTTTCATCCCCGGGAATCCCTCCGAGCGCAGCATTTTCCCAACTGTTGCTCCGGCGCCGGCTCCGACGTTTCCTTCGGCGACCGGCCCGGCTGAAGCCGACAGGCATGCCTTCTATCCCGCCTCCGCATCGGGGCGTATTCTCCCATCGCCGATGGGGAGATCGTCAATGACGGCCCCCACCACGATGGGAACCCGAATATTTGGAACACCCCAGTCATAGCCGATGTGGCGCTCATCAAGGTATTTCACGGCTCCCGGCACGGCCGCGAGCCCCATAGGGCCTCCGCCTGCCAGCAAGATGCCGTGGATTCCTTCCAGCAGGCTGACGGGTTGCAACATCACGCCCAATTGTTCGCCTGGTGCCGAGCCGTCGTAGTCCACGCCAGCGCTAACCTCATTGTCGAAAAGAATGGCCGTGCAGCCGGTGGGCCGGCGCGAGTCCGTGCAGTGCCCGACCCTTACCCCCTGAACGTCAGTAATGGAACCCGGCCCTGGCTTAGATTCACTCACCTTCCAGAATTCCGCCTCGGTGGCTACGCTGAACAGGCCGATGCCTCCTGAGCCAGCTAAAACTCTAGTAAACTCCCGGCGATTGAATTTCAACACGATCCACCTCCAGAATGACAGTTGAAACCAAGCTCCTGATCTTCGCTCCCCGAAGCCATATGATCGTGGCTCCGGGCCGCAGGAAGATGTTAGCCAACACGCACGGATGTTTGGGCGTAGTTTTGCCTTCCGTGTTTGGAGTCAAACGCCCGTTTGAAGGCGAGCGCGGCAGCGCCGAGCACGCCACCGTAATATCCAAGCTCAGACGCCATCACCCGAAGCTCCCGATTCTCCCACGGGCGGACGAGTTTGGCCAGTTCGTCATTGAGAACAGAAATCGGCAGGGGATTGTTCTCAGGCAGGCCGCCTCCCAAAAGCAGAGCTTGGGGCAAATCTACTCGGGGGAAACTTCAATGGCATTGATGCGGGGATAATTTCGTACTGGCACGAAGTTGAAGAATATCTTCCCCTGGTCATTTGGAACGATGCCATGGAAGGTCTTCGCCAGGGCTCGATTTTCCCCTCCGGCCTCTTTGAAGATGTCAAAGTTACGGAGCAACACCGTGCCATTGCAATACACATCGAACAGGCGGCTGCCCACGCCGCCCCGGCCCTGATTGCCAGGGCCAAAGAAAGCCTCCGTGAAGTGGAGCGTGGCCGAGTATTTCGAACCCGCGGCCACAGGAATGGAATAACTGAAATAACCGAAGCGTTGGCTCAAATAGAGGTCCGGGTCTGGTGAGCCTTTGATTGATGCTTTGTCCGAGAGTAGTCTTCCCCCCTCAAAATAGCGGTCCGGAAGCCAGATATTCCCGTTGCGGTCGGTGTAGGTGTCGTCGCTGGCTATAATGCGGACGGGGCGCATCTTTCCCTGTAAACATGGCACCAACTCAATAGCGCTGACCAAGGGATCATCGATCTTTCTCACGAAACGTAGATGCAGCTTCCCGTCGGAGGACGGATGGATGTCAGTGAATACCCGTTCATCCGCGGTTTCGCTCCTACCTACGTCACCTAGAATGTCAAAATCTGACAGGAGGTGCTTTCCGCTCAGGAGCACGTCGAACATGCGGCTGGTTTCGCCCCCGCCATGCGGCTCGCCAGGGCCAAACTCCGGCTCGACGAAGAACAGGTGAAGCTCATAATCACCCGGCTGCAATGGAATATCGTAGGAGAACTCGCCACGCCGCCACTGTTCGAACATGGTGTTATCGGTCGTACGGGCGATAGACTGGTGAGCCTGAGAGGAGATATCCCCCCCTGAGTAATAGCGGTCGCTTGTCCACCGCTTTCCTTGCCGGTCAATGTAATCCCCGCGCGTATAGCCGGCAAGGATACGTACGGCGTCGTCCGGTTCGGGTGACGCAGGAGCGCCCTCCAGGCCCGCCGCATTAGCCGCCAAGGGCTGGTCCCGAGGCTGGACGGAATGTGACTTCCAACGCAGAAGGAGGAGAGTGAGCACGACGGCCAGCACTGCGAGCACCCAGGCGGCCGTCCGGCGAGCGCGCCGGCTGACATTCTGTCCGCTAGTCCCGCCGTGGAACTGCACAACGCCAACGGGAGGCTCTCCCTGGCTCTGCGGGTGCGCCGTATCCGCGCTGGCAGCCGTCGCGGAAGTTCGTGTCCGGGTGACAAATTTCGGCACGTAATGCCCGGGTTCGAGGACAATCTGGACCGGGTTGTTGGCGCCTACCCCTTGGTAATACTCCTTCAAGTTCTTTCTAAGCCGGTGTGCCTCAACACGGACAATGGCGTCCTGGTTCTGGTCGAAATCCGGACCTCTCCCTAAGACTTCCGTGGCAAGCGTGTATTCCTTGATTCGGTCTACCCTGCCTCCGAAATATTCCTGGCAGATGAATCTGAGCAGCTTGCCTTGGAGGGGTGCCCTCGGGAAATTCCCAGAACTCAGAACACGTTCCAGTTCTTCCTTCTCGTGGCTGAATGCAGTCTCCATACGGCGCCACCATCGGCGGCTTGCGTCGCATACCCTACCACAAGGGGTTAACAGTATCAAGTTGTAACCGGTTACCGGGCCGACCCACAGTCAGCATTCACCTGAAAAGACAGAAGTTAGCCAAGTAACTGCCAAGGCGGTTGGCACTAACAGGTATAACGTTGTGTTACTTCTCTCTATTCCCTATGCTGGCGACGCTTAAACTACCATAGATCGAATGTCTAGACAAGTAGTGCATAGGAAAGGATAAGTGGGTTCGGCGGTGACTGCATCAACTCAAACCATCACACCCTTTTCCTACCTTCGAATCGACAAAGATGCGTCAACCCCCATTTATCAGCAGATTGCCGAGGCCATTGGTTCATTGCTTGACAGCGGAGTCTTGCCTCCGGGGTACATCCTACCGCCTGAACGAGTGCTCTGTGCGCAGTTTGGCATCAGCCGTATGACGTTGCGGCAAGCCATGAGCTTGCTCGATCGCGAGGGCTTCGTTAATTCGCGCCGGGGCGTGGGAACGGCGGTCACGGACAGCCGCCTGCGTAAGCAACAACAGGAGGTGCGCAGCTTCAGCGAAGACATTCGAGCGCGCGGCGGGCGCCCGGAATCGCGTTTGATCTCGCTCGATCTGGCGATTCCGACGCCATCCGTGCGGGACTTCTTCGAATTGCACGAACAGCAAAAGGTGTACGAAGTTCAGCGTGTGCGCTTGAAAGATGGCGAGCCGTTGGCATTGGAACTTGCCCGCCTTCCTGAACGGTTGTGTCCAGGGCTTGAACGCTTCGACGTGGCAAGAAGCTCGCTGCACGAGATTCTGGAGCAATCGTACGGACTTAGGCCGGAAACTTGCAACGAAGAAATCTCGGCAGAGATCCCGAGTCCAGAACAGCGGAAACTACTGAGCATACCGGCACGCACGGCCGTGCTTGTCATCAATCGAAAGATCCATATGGACCAGGGGCGCCCCCTTGAATTCACGCGTTCCGTCTACCGTGGCGATCGCTACACCGCCGTCGTACATTCGGTCCGCAGGAGCAAGTCAATCTTGCAAGCGACGAGTTCTTAGAAAAACTACAGATTTGCACGATCAAGAATGGAAGTTTCATTGCAAGCGTCGGGATTGGGCAAAAATCATCCGCAGCATGCACGCAGGGTGGGAGGAGTTGACATGCGCGGAGTGAGAGGAGTGGAGATGAATTCACATCGAAATCGCGAGAATTCTCGCCTTTTCTCGCACGGAAGGCTCAGGAGCGTTCTGGTCGCTCTGGGCGCTTTTTGTGCTTTCTGTGTTCTGCTATCCCCGCCTGTATTCGCCCAAAGCGGTGCCGTCTTGGGAGTGGTGAGCGACACGAGCGGTGCCGTGTTGCAAGGCGCATCGGTGACCTTAACCAACACGGCGACGGGCGTGAAAACGGCGACCAAGACGAACAACGAAGGTCTGTATGTTTTTCCCTACGTTCAGCCCGGCGTCTACGATGTCTCCGCCAGCGCTGCCGGATTCCAGGCGATGAAGAAACCGGGAGTGACCGTGAATGTGACGGAGCGCGTGCAGGTAGGCTTCAACTTAAAGATAGGTGACGTCAAGCAGACCGTGACGGTCGAGGGCGCAGCGCCACTGCTCAATACCGTCAACGATGTGGGGGGGCAAATCATCACCCGGAGGGTCATAAACGATTTGCCGCTTTTGAACCGCACGGTGTTTGATCTCTCATTCCTCGCTCCGGGAGTCAATCAGCCCGCCGGTTCCACCTACGGAAATCAAACGGGGACGGCTTACATGAATGCGAACGAGTTTGTTTCCAATGGCAGCCGCGAGGCGACCGCCAACGTGCTCATTGATGGCGTTTCCGCAGGGGGAGTGAACATGGGGGGGCTGACGACTCGTATCGCCTATGCCCCTTCGGTGGATGCAGTCCAGGAGTTCAAGGTACAGCAAACGAATTTCGGCGCCGAATATGGAAACTCGGGCTCGACCATCGTTAACGTGATCACGCGTTCCGGCACGAACGCCCTCCATGGCAGCGCCTACGATTTTCTGCGCAACAATAAGCTCGATTCCCAGGATTACTTCATCAACCAATACCCGGCGCCCCTGAACGTGCTCCCGCACCTGGAGCGGAACGTTTTTGGCGGCACGGTGGGGGGGCCGGTCTTGATACCCCATGTTTACAATGGGAAGAACCGGACCTTCTTCTTTTTCGACTATGAAGGCACGCGCCAGAGTTCGCTGGCAAGCTCGTACGCCGGCGTGCCTAGCGCGGCGGAGAAGACGGGAGACTTCGGTGAGCTTTGCAACGACATTAGCCAGCTCGACGGCAAGGGCGCGGGGACGTTCAACTCAAGCGGTGTCTGCTCAGACCCCAACGGCCAACTGTGGGACCCCTACATTGCCTCCTTGGACAACAACGGCAAGGCCGCGCGTACAACCCCCATTCCGAGAAACAACATCGCCGCGTACACTAGCCCCGGCGCGGGATATGCGCTACCGGGAGGTACGGGGCCAGGTAACATGATCGATCCCGCCGCGAAGAAGCTGATGTCGTATTTCCCGGCGCCGAACTTCAATGCAGGAGGGCTAGGTGGGATCTATAGCCCGTACTACAACTGGGCCGCCAGCGGTGCCACAGGACTGGCCAATCACCAGTGGGACCTGAAAATCGATCAGAATTTTGGTGACCGCGACAGGCTGAACGGGAAATACGCTCAACGCCTGACGCATCAGATTAACCTGAACTGCTTCAACAACATCGCTGATCCCTGCTCGGGCGGGGTCGGACCTCAATCGGCCCGTCTGCTGGCGCTGGACTGGGTACACACTTTCGGCCCGGCGACGGTGCTGAATATTTCCTACGGCTATACCAGCGTCGCGCGCCAGTTAACGCCCGCGGCGGCGGATCCGGTAACATCGCTGGGGATGCCAAGCTACACGGACCAGTCCGGTTTCAAGGTGCTTCCGTCGATATTATGGCAATACAGCGACGAACAGGGCGCGGAAGCCGGCAACAACGACACCGCCATTGGCGGACAGCCGTGGTCTATCCTCGAGGACAACACGGCATCGCACGACATCCTTGTCTCGCTCACCCATATCCAAGGGCGCCACGAGTTAAAGTTCGGCGGCGAATTCCTCATCAACCTCTACAACTTTTCGCAACCCGGCACGCAAAATGGACTGATGACCTACGGCCCGGGGGGCACATCGCAGAACTCTGGTTCGGCGTCGGGCGGGGATAACCTGGCGAGTTTCCTGATCGGAAGCGGGTTTAACGGTTGGGGGCAGTACGAAATTCCCGCGTGGCTTTACACCCAAAACCACGGCATTGCCGGCTACGCGCAGGATGCCTTTCGTGCCAGCAAGAAGCTCACGGTCAATGTTGGGCTTCGCTATGATTTGACCAAGCCGGAGACGGAAAGCAAAAACGAGTTGAGTTGGCTCGATCCTAATGCGGCTTATCCTTCGACAGTCCCCGGGTACTCCATCCTCCATGGCGGCCTGATGTTTGCCAGCCCCGGCGAGCGCTCAGCCCTTAACGCTGACTACAAAGACTTTTCGCCGCGTGTCGGCCTGGCATACACCCTGAATGACAAAACGGTGATCCGGACCGGATACGGAATTTACTATGGCATGTCGCGGGCAGCGGCGAATGCCGCGGCGATAACTCCTAACGATCCGGGATTTGACGGGACTACCTCCTGGCCCACTTCTTATAATTGGGCCAACGTTACGCCTTGGGCCGGGCTCAGCAACCCCTTCCCATATGGGATCACGCCCGTCACGGGTAGCTCGTTGGGATTCGCGACCCAGATTGGCAACAGCTCATCCGCGCCCAATGGGTTCGAGCGGACCATGAACGCCACGCCCTATACCGAGTCCTGGAACTTCGGAATCCAGCGCCAGCTTCCGGCAAGTATGCTCCTCAACGTGGAGTATATCGGCCAGGAGTCAACGCATCAGTACTTTGGCATTGGCGGCAATTACAATATCGATCATTTAGGCGCGCAAGAGGAGAAGATGTCGACGGCGCAACTCCAGGCGCTGAACAATCAAGTCCCCAATCCCTTTTCCGGGATCATACCCAACAGCACAGGAACTACATCACAATACCAGCTCGACCTTCCCTATCCTCAATTCAGTGGCCTCGACATCACCAGTCCACCGTGGGCCAATGCAAACTATCAGGCGTTGCAATTAGGGCTGGAGAAACGCTTTTCCAATGGGCTGTCGTTCCTGGTTACCTATGTGTGGTCGAAATCGCTCGACGATGACTCGAATCCCGGTAACGCGGGTGGTTCAGGGCTTGGATTTGCCCCCGCCCCCGCGGATCCCAACAACTTGAAGCTGGCGAGGTCGGTTTCTCAATACAACATCCCGCAGGTCTTCCAGTTCAGCTACGACTATCACCTGCCCGTCGGGCGCGGCCAGCATTTTGGCGCCAAGATGAATCGGGTGCTCGACGCTGTTGTCGGAGGCTGGCAGACCACCGGCATCTGGCGGTTTGACGACGGCCAGCCCATGACCTGGTCAATGCCGTCAGGCACCGCTGTTACTTTGCCTGGCTATGGTCAGGCACCAAATTTGGTCGGCACGCCACATGCCAACCCGAAGTCCAAGTGGTTCCTCCCGGCGAGCCAGGGTGGCGGTTACTTTGCCAATCCTGGGGTCTTCCAAATGCCCGCATCTTACGCAATAGGCAACGCGCCGAGAACCATTCCGTGGATGCACTATCCCGGCACGTCGAACGCAAACCTGTCACTCTTCAAGGAATTTTCCATGAACAAACTTCGCGAAGGCATGCACCTCGAACTCCGTACGGAATGGTTCAACGCCTTCAATCACCCGCAATTCAACAACGTCAATATATCCGTCTCGCCGAGCAACACCGCATTCGGGCAGATTACTGGACCCGACGCAAACTCGGCGCGCGAGATACAAATGGCCATGAAGTTGTATTTCTAGGAGGGTGCTGAAAAACGAATCCGACCCGTGTCATTCCGAGCGAAGCGAGGAATCCCAGTGTGTGCTTTTTGAAGAAAAACCGGGTTTCCTCGGGCCGAGAAAGAGCATCAGCCCTCGGAATGACAGCGGGAAGGGTTTTTCACCAAGCGTCTACGCGCCCATTGAGACTTGGTATGTAGGTGTGTAATATTGCGTCCTGTGATTCGGCCTCGCTTAAGTTGCTGTCAGCACTTGGGGAGGACGGTGTTGTGCGCCGTCCTCTTGCTTTTTGCCGGGGTGAGTCTTGCTCTCCCCCAAGCGTCGAGTTCCATTGACCAGAAAGCGGCGACGGATTTTCAAGAAGGCCGGGTTGCCGATGCCGAGAGCGCACTCGAATCCGTGTTGCGCGCTCATCCTCAAGACCTTTCGGCATTGAGCCTCATGGCGGTCATTCTTGATTCCCAGCGGAAATATTCCGAGGCCGAGGCGTTCTACCGCCGCGCTCTCCAGATCGCACCCAGCTCTACTGCACTATTGAACAATCTCGGGAACCACTATCTTGCGACGGGCAATCCCAAGAAAGCGGAAGAAAGTTTCGGGCGCGTTGTGGCGATTGATCCGCATCATCTGAACGCGAACCTGCAACTCGCCGACATGAATGTGCAACGGAAGGAGGGAGCGGAAGCTCTGGCGTGTTTGAGCCGTCTCGCGGCAAATGCTCAAAGCCAACCCGTAGCACAACTGCTGAAGGCTCAAGCTCTCGTCCTCATAGGCAACTGCAAGCCAGCGGTGCCGGTGCTTAGCGCCCTCGAAGAGAAAACAGCTCAAGACCCACGCTATAGTTTTTCCATTGGCTTGAGCTATGCCCAATGTCACGAGTACGATCGAGCGGAGAAATCATTCAGCGCGGCCTTGCGAGCCGACCCCTCGAACTTCGACGTTCTGTACAACCTCGGGGTGGCCGCGCGCCGTGCCGGGCACCTCGATCGAGCGCAACAGATGTTCGAGGCTGCCCTGCGGTCAAAGCCGGAAGACGTAGATGCTCTCTCCGCCTATGGTGACCTGCTGATTGCGACCAAGGATTTTCTGACGGCAAGCGCTGTCCTGTACCGGGCGGCGCGATTGGCTCCAGATCGCGCCGATGTGCTTTTGCTTTTGTCTCATACTACGGAAGAGCTTGGGTATTATGAGGACACCGCCAGCACCTTGGAAAAGTACCTGAAATTGCGTCCTGCCGACGAAGTTGCCCGACGTGAGCTGGGCTTCTCGTTGATCCTCGAGGGCCGGTTCGAAGAAGGTCTCCCCAAACTTCAGCAATTTGTGCTCAGGCACCCGCACGACGCGAGAGGCCAGTATGAACTCGGCGCAGGTGAAGCAACTGGCAGTCCGGAAAAGGCTCTGACCCATCTGGATGAGGCACTCAAGCTCGATCCGACGATGTTTGAAGCTCGGTACACGCGTGCGGCACTCAATTTCCAGAATAGCAGGCTTGACCAGTCACTGGCAGATTTCGAGGCGCTTCGGAAAATCGATCCTGACAATCCACGGATTCTGGACTGGCAAGGCCAAATCTATTTGAGACGCGGTCAGCCGCAAGAAGCAGCGATGCTCTTGCAGCAGGCAGTCAAGCTGGATCCCCACGATCGGGCCATTTTGATTCATTACAGCCAGGCACTCGAAAAACTGGGTCGCACGAACGAGCGCCATGCGGTGTTAGCGTCATTCAAGGAAGCCGCTGCCGGCGGCGCTCATCCTCGCGCACGCTCGGGTTTGTTGGATTTTCTCGCTCTCTCCCCGGAGCAGCAGGGCGCTAAATATCTCGAATCCTTACAAGCCGCGGTTAATGAGAACCCAAATGATGTCGCTCTCAAGGCTCGCCTCGCCGACTATCTGCTGAACCAAGGAGAAGAAAAGCGCGCTGCCGCGGTATTCCGGGAGGTGCTCGCAGCGGGACCCGATACCGCCACTCTGGCTGATTGCGGGAAAGCCCTGCTGGAGCATGAGCAGTATGGTTTGGCGGTGGAATTCCTGCAAAAGGCGCCGAATGCGAAACTCGACCTGGCCATCGCCGTGTTCCATTCCGTCAGCCCCGAAGCCGGACTGGCCCAGCTCGATGCCATGCCCGCCGACCAACGCGCCGGCGACTACTTTATACTTCGCGCCCAGATCCTCGATTCCATGGGCAAGACCGCAGAAGCGGTGGACTCGTTGGATCAAGGTATTCGCGCGGCCCCCCGGCGTGCCGATATGTATTTTGAGGCTGCGGCGTTTTTGATTCAACACGGCCGATTCAAGCAGGCGGCGGCATTGCTGGAAGATGCAACCCGCCTGATCCCGGATGCGCCCAACTTGTGGCTGGCGCGGGTGATTGCGCTTGAGTTGCCGATGGCGCATGGAAGATCCCCCGCCGACCAGGTACGGAGCGAAGAAGCAATGAAGGTGCTGGCGCAAATTGAGTCCCGCTGGCCGGCGTGGGACCTCCCCTACCTCGTGAACGGGATGATATTGCAGGACGAACTGAAATCGAAGCCAGCGAAGCAGATGCTCGATTTAGCCATTGCCCTCGGATGCCGGGAAGTCGACGCTTATTATTACGAAGCTTTAGCCATCACCAACACGACTCCGGTCAACTTGGCGGAGGCGGAAAAGGCCATCTCTCAGGCAGTCACACTAAACCCCGAACATGCCCCAAGTAGGGCACTGGCCGGACAGATTCTCCTGGATAAGGGAGACTACCAGGCCGCCGTTGAACAACTCCTCGCCGCTGTGCGGGTTCGGCCGACGCTCTATCTCGCGCATGGTCTCTTGCGCACGGCCTACCTCAAGATGGGAGAGAGTGACAAAGCTGCTGAAGAATTGAATCAGATGATGCGCCTCACGAAACCGAGTTCCGAAACCGACCAGGCTACCTCGTCTATGGAGCGTCTCCTGTTCACCGTGCGTGTGCCAGGTGGTACTTCACTTACGGAATCAAAGTTCTAAGTGGACTAATCGTTCGCTAAAAAGGAATCTCTGTTTGCTTACTGATTCCAGCGGGTGATTTCTTCAACTGAGGCTCGATGCGTAAGCGTCCGAGGAATGCGGGTGCTGCTGAACACGCACTCGTCCAAGTTGGAGTGGTTGCGCGCTGAAATGCGCCGGAAGGTGTTGTCCATGCAAAAGGCAGCGAACTCAGCTTGGCTCCTCCTGATCCTGATCACGACACTGCCCCATCCACTTGATGCAATACCTCCCCCTGCATCGCCAGCAGGCGAACTGCCTTCATCAGGGTTGGAACTGAGGCCGATCTTGGATCTGGTGCACAGAGTTGTCCCTTGGATGGACGGAAAGCTAATTCTCATCCGCATTCCGAAAGAACGCGGGGACGATGTGTTCGATCTGCGAACGGAGGGCGGCAAGCTCGTCATTCGGGCATCCGATTCGTCCAGTGCGGCGGCGGGGCTGAACTACTATCTGCGGCACTATTGCCATCGCTCGATGTCGCTGGTTGGCAACAACCTTGCGCCAGTCAAAGTTCTTCCCGGGCTGGCGCAGCCTGTGCATCGAACTTCACGTCTAAAGTATCGGTATTTCCTGAATTACTGCACTTTCAATTACTCGTTCGCGTTTGCGGACTGGCCCGCGTGGGAGAGCGAAATCGATTGGATGGCGCTGAATGGCATCAATCTGGCGCTGGCGGTGAATGGAACCGAAGCGGTCTGGGAGAACACGCTGCGCCGCTTTGGCTACAACGATGCAGAGATCCTGCAATTCCTTCCCGGACCGGCGTACACGGCTTGGTGGCTGATGGGAAATCTGGAAGGTTGGGGCGGGCCATTGACCGAGCGATTGATTGATGATCGCGTGGTGCTGGAGAAGAAAATTCTGGCGCGGATGCGCGATCTGGGAATCGAACCGCTTATGCAGGGTTTTTACGGAATGGTGCCCGCATCGCTGGCGAAGAAGTTCCCGGACGCGCGAATTCCGAAACAAGGCCGCTGGAACGATTTTCGCAGACCGGAGATACTGCTTTCGTCGGACCCGCTGTTTGTGCGGATGGCGTCCATTTATTACGAGGAAATGAGCAAACTATACGGGCCGGTGCGGTTTTACGGAGGCGATCTATTCCATGAAGGTGGAATAGCTGAAGGTCTCGATCTTGCGCCGCTCGGGCGCGGCGTGCAGGATGCAATGCTTAAGGCGAACCCGGACGCGGTATGGGTACTACAGGGATGGCAAGGAAATCCCAAGCAGGGATTGCTGGACGGGCTTTCGCCGGCGCATGTATTGATCCTCAATATGGAGAGCGACGATTGGGAGAAGAGGAAAGGATTTGGCGGGTTGCCTTGGATTTGGGGGGCGATCAATGACTATGGCGACAACACGGGGCTGTTTGGCGGTCTGCCGCGGATCGCGTCGGAGCCGGCGCGCGCGAAAACCGGGCCGTACGGCGCCAGTATGGCGGGCGTGGGCGCGCTGATGGAGGGAACGAATAACAATCCTGTCGTGTACGAACGCCTCTTCGATGCGGCATGGATCAATGAGCGAGTCGATTTGCGCGGGTGGATTCGGGATTATGTGAAGTGGAGGTACGGAGAAGGCACTCCGGAGTTGGAGCATGCGTGGCAACTGCTGTTGGACACTGTATACATATCAAGTGCGCGCCCGGAACCTATTTTCTGCGCTCGTCCATCCTTGGCCGTAAAGAGCGTGAGTACGTGGGGGTCGACAAATGTCCCGTACGATGAGGCAAAACTGGAGGAGGCGGCGCGGGAGTTCCTCAAGGGCGGCGACCGGCTACGAGGGATCGATGCCTATCAATACGACGCGGTGAATCTTGTGCGACAGGTGCTAAGTAATCGTGGCGGTGAAGCGTACCGCAAGATGGTCACGGCCTATCAGGCGCACGACGTGGCCGGATTTGCGGCAGCATGGCAGGAGTTTCTGAAGCTGACGTGTGCGGAAGACTCGCTGCTGCGCACACGGCGCGAATTCATGTTGGGAACATGGCTTGCTGCAGCGAAGACCATGGGGCATACGAAAGAGGAAAAGAATTTGTGCGAAAAGAACGCGCGAACACTGATTACGTACTGGGGCCCGGATGATCCCGCGACCGTAGCGCGCGATTACGCATATAAGGAATGGTCGGGCCTGTTGGAAGATTATTATTTGCCACGGTGGGAGATGTTCGTTGAGGATCTTGGCGCGCGGCTCCGGGGCAGGCCTGGGCGGGGAATCAATTACTTTGAATTCGAACATAGGTGGACGGAGGAACGTAAGGACTACCCAGTCGATCCTCTTGGCGATCCCGTGCGCGCTGCTGCCGCGGCTCTCGCCAGCCTCAGTTTCGGCGAGTAGCCATGTCGCATCTCTTGAGGAATACAGCAATGAACCTTCATCGGCTTCTTTTGGTGGTGTGCCTGTGCAATGTGACCGCCTTCGCACAGGCAAGGGCCAATCTTGTTCCCAATCCTGAATTCCGCGTTGACCCCACGGGCCAGCCCATTTCCTGGCAGTTCTGGTCGCCGCGTCCTGACCTGCGACCCCGCGCAGACGTCGCAATTGACGCCGATGGTGCCGTGCTACGGCTTACGGCTATTGATTTTTCCTCATTCGGAAAATGGCTGTCAAAGGATATTCCGGTTACTGCTGGCCATTTCTATCGATTCCAGGTGTTGTACAGACCGACGGACATTGTCAACGAGCGCGGCAGCGTGGGAGTGATGTTGACGTGGAACACGGCTGATGGACAGCCAGTTCAGCGTGATTATGTAGACAGTATTTCTGCGGCGGATAGCGGCTGGCGCAGCGCTGCCCGGACCTTAGGCGCTCCCGAAAAAGCGACTAGCGTGACACTCGAACTCTGGCTGCGGTGGGCCGCGGAAGGCTCAGTAAGGTTCAGGAGTCCCAGTTTGATAGAAACCGGTCAGCCCCCACCGCGCAGTGTAAGGGTGGTCACAACAAGAATTCCCGTACGCTGGGGTACTACGGTACACGACAACCTGCAATCTATGGCGGAGGTGCTGGACCGGGCCGGGCGCGCTAAACCGGATGTGGTTCTGCTGACGGAGATCTTTCCTGACTGTGGAGTGAAGGGGACCGTCTATGACCTCTCCGAGCCGATTCCGGGTCCTGTGACCGAGGCGGTGGCGCGCAAGGCGCGAGAATACCACACTTACCTCATTACCGGCATGCTGGAACGGGAGGGCGGAAAGGCTTATGACACGGCTGTGCTGATCGACCGCCAGGGCCGAATCGCGGGGAAATATCGGAAGGTGCATCTTCCTCTTGCCGAAGTTGAGGGCGGCGAAACTCCGGGGAGTGAATACCCGGTTTTTGATACGGATTTCGGGCGTATTGGCATTCTGATTTGCTGGGATATGTTTTTCCCCGAAACGGCCCGCATCTTGCGCCTCGCAGGCGCCAACATCGTGTTCGTGCCGATTGCTGGAGACCCTGGCGCGCGGCACTATGACGTTACCACGCGAGCCCGGGCTCTTGACAACGGCGTGTACCTGGTCACTTCCGTTGGCGAAGGACGCGCTAGTCGTATCGTAAACCCCAATGGAGAGGTGATGGCGGAAACTACGGACGGCCTGGCGACGGCAGACATCGACCTGGGGAAGAAGTGGCGCGAATGGTGGCTCTCTGTTGGCCCGGCCTACGGTGAGGCCAAGAGTCTTGTTATTGAGGAGCGTCGGCCCGACACGTACAAGGTGTTGGTCAAACAAGGTCAGGAGCCGGGAATAACTGATCTGGCTCATTAAGGTTTCAAAGCGCTGGCCTCCCTCGTGGTGACGAAAGTTCCAGCGGGCAGGAGGTGCGGGCGATGCAATCGCTCCTGGCCGTTTCACGTCGCAAATTCCCCGGACTACTCAGCACGGCAGGCTTGTTTCGGGTTACTGCGACAGTTGAGTAGTCGGGTTATCACCTATTTGAACCCGGCGCCTTCGACAATCGTCACGGTACGGTCGGCGGCGACATTCTTCAGTTCCTGTACAATCCCGGAAGGCCAGTGAATTTCCACGCGATCTGCTGTTTTGTGTGGACCCAAACCGAAATGAGTCGGTCCAGCGCTCGATGACGCGTATCCCGTCGTAAAAGCAACATGATTGTACTGCGTCAATTCGCCTGCCACGACTTTGATTCTTGCGCCGATGCCGTCGCGATTGCTTTTGGTTCCTTGCAGCTTGAAAGCCAGCCAGTGATTCTCGCCGGGGCTGTCGTTGATCCAGATTTCCGCCGGCGCGCTGAGAGCGCTGGTCACGACGTCGAGCTTTCCATCGCCATTGAGATCGCCAACCGCCGATCCACGGTGCCGTTTGCGCGCCTCGGCGGCAAGGCCGGCTTCCGCGGTGAGCGCCCGGAATTTGAATCCCCCCAGATTCTGGAATACAGTATTGTGCTGGTCCATCGGCATATCGGGCCTTGAGACGCCCTCGACGTGTCCACCCGTGACGAACAAGTCCTTCCAACCATCGTTATCGAAATCGGCGAGCGTCGGCGAATAACCCGCCATCTGCTGGCTCAGGCGAGCCATGCCGCTCGAAACTGTCACGTCGTCGAACCCGCCGCCTAAATTGCGAAACAGCGGAAAAGTCTGATAATTGAGTGCCACGAAAGCGATATCCGGCAAGCCGTCATTATCAATATCGCGGAAGTCTACGCCCATCCCCGAGATGAATTGGCCGTTCGCCGTCAGCGCGACGCCCGCTTCGAAAGCCACCTCCTCGAATTTTCCGCCGCCCTTGTTATGGAACAGCCAGTTACACATCGTGTCGTTCGTTACGAACAAATCCAGCCAGCCATCGAGATCGTAGTCCGCAACGCCCACGCCCATGCCTTTTCCCGGATGCGCGCGAAGTCCCCATTCCACGGAAACGTCGCGGAACGTTCCGTCGCCGTTGTTAAGGAAAAGTTGGTTGGGTGTGGTCTTGTAGAACTTTGGATGGCAATAGTCGCGTACGCCGGGCTGAACATAGCATGGGGGTTCGGTTCCGACATCCCAAGCGAAGTAATTGAGGACGAACAAATCGAGCAAGCCATCGTTGTTGACATCGAGCCAGGCTCCGCCCACTGACCATAGCGGACCAAACTCTGAATCGTGGGTCACCAGCCCCGCTTTCTCCGTAACATCCGTGAATGTACCGTCACCGTTATTGTGATAGAGATGGTTCGCGTGAACGCCGCCAACGAACAGGTCCAGATTGCCGTCGTTGTCGTAATCGCCGACGGCGACGCCGTTCGAGAAGCCGGCGCCCGCAAGCCCCGCTTTCTCGGTAACGTCCCTGAAATTTCCTTTGCCATCGTTTTCGAAGAGCCGATTCGAGTATTTGGGCGAAGTTTTGATCAGGGAATGAATGTCAGCCCCATTCGCGAAAAAAATGTCGAGATGGCCGTCGTTGTTGTAATCAAACAGGCCAACGCCGCCCGCCATCGTTTCCGGAGCGTGCCGTTCCGGCGTTTCGCAGCTATCGAGCTGGAAATCAATCGGACGGTAAGTGAAGTGGATGGGTGAGGCTGGGGCTTCCCCCCTCGAGCGTATCGCTCCCGCGGCCATCAAGAAGGTCAAGAATTCGCGCCGTTGCATCGGATCCAATCAGTGTTTCCCAACTTCAGGGACGGCAGAGGTTCGATCAGGCTTCGTGCCCTTCTTCGCTCCGCCGCGTTATTCTACCATGTACCACACGCGAATTTTGAGGGCTCTCGCGTGGTATTTTGGCGCGTAGTTCTCCAGAAAAATACGACGGAAATCCTCTAGACTGGCAGGGTGAAGATTGATAGGGGGAGATGTTGGACTTTCGGCGAGCAGCGATGTCGCAGGTCGAGTGGGGGCCCAGCGTGGAGGCCGCCAATGGCACGAGACAGAATGTCAATGGAGGAAAGCTGGAGGACAACATCCTGGTGCAAGAAATCGATCGGAGCTACGCTGACCTGACCGGGGTTTTCTGTTCCAGATGAAATGAGAGAGAATTCACCTGGGGAGGAAGACCGATCATGGCAAACCAAGCCCCCCACACAAAATGGTGCCTGCCGTCGAGGTGGACATCGGGCCGTGAGGTTCGGCGGGCCGACGTATCATCTGGGTTAATTCGTACTCGCGACGATCACGATGACGATCGCTGGCGTCCTCCAGACCATTGCCAGTTGACCCTAATCCAGCAACCCTAGCACGCCACGATAGTGAGGACTGTCGCTGGACTGGTGCATGAGGTATAGACTCGCCCCGCCCGGCGACAGACCTGCGAACGATTTTCCAGTTTCTCGAACGGCCTTATTACGGATCTGAACTATGCTGTGTCAAAACTGTACTGAACTCATACAGGAAATGCAAGATTTGCAAGGCACGCAATTCATTGTCCAATTTGGGCGAGCACGCGGTCACTGGGCTAAGTTGTTGTGTATCTTATTGTTTCTTAAGGTTGGTAGCGCTACCGGGAATCGAACCCGGGTTTTCAGATTGAGAATCTGACGTCCTAACCCCTAGACGATAGCGCCACGGAGGCAAGTAATTCTTCTAACACCCGCTCGCCAGGATTGTCAAGGCGCGCAGGCTAATTTGACGTAAAGGCGGCCGTTACGCCGCCATGTGGCGAGGGAGACCCGCCGCTACAGAACCCAAAGAATACCCTAACCGCCGTGCCTTTGCCGCCCCGTCATGCCCGATCACAGGGGGAACGCCCGGGGCACGTCTCAGTACTTGGTGGTAGAGGCAAAATTAAAGTCGCGGATTTTCGCTGCTGGCACCACCATTTCAAACGACTCTTCCCCAGCGGTGCGTTGTGGGGGGCTCATCATTTCCACCTGGCCCAACATATCCACCAAGCTTTGGTTGAAGCGCAGATTTCTTACGCCCTGCTTCACCTGCCCGTCTTCAATCCAGAAGGTCCCGTCCCGCGTCATGCCGGTCAGTATCTTCTTGTAGGGATCCACTTCCCGAATGTACCAAAAACGGGTCACCAGCATGCCGCGATCAATGGACTTAATCATGTCGTCCACACTCGAGCGATCGCCGTCCATGACGATGTTAAGAGGAGCTTCCGCGTACTCGTTGGGCAAAGGGAATCCGTGGCCGGTGGGCTGCATTCCCAATTTGTGGGCCGTCTGGCGAGAGTAGACCAGGTTCTTTACCTCACCCTTTTCGACAATCGGCACGCGCTGCCGGGGAATTCCCTCGCCGTCGAAGGGTGCGCCCGTCTGCAAAGGGTGGAAAGCATCATCACGAAAGTTGATGTTTTCTCCGAACACTTTTTGGCCCACGCGGCCGGTCAGGCAACTGCGCTGCTCATGCACGGCCAGACCGCTGAAATCAAAAATCATAAAGCCCAAAAGGTCGAGCATCGCCGCGGGCTCCAGGATCACGGTGTAGCGCCCCGGCACAACCTCTCGTGGGTCGCGGCTGCCGAGGGCCTTCTGCGCAGCGCGCTCCGCCAACTCCTGGGGTTCCAGCTCCATCCAGTAAGGCGCGGTCCTCTTCGCCCAACCGGAGCTGGAATCGCTCATCATGGTTACAGAAAACTCCGACATGGTTTCTTCGTGGTAAGCTTTCATGCCGCGGGAGTTGAAAATGCCATAAGCCGATGCACCGTTTGAAAACACCCCCGCTGCCGTAAGACCATCTTTTTCCGCGCGTTCCACCACTTGGGCGACAGTCTCCGCGCGCGTCTGCGGGGTCAGTTGCGCCGTCTCGTTGAAGAATCGATTGAGCGAGCGATAGGTCTGAGGACCCGGCATCGGTAGCAATAGCGGTTCGGGCGGTTGCAAACGCGTCAGCATCAAAGCGTTCTCGCAGAGCTGGCGGATGGAGGCTTCGTCAAACTTGTTGGTGCTGGCTCGCGCCATGCGCCCTTCGCTAACCAGCCGGATGGAAAGCGATGAGCTCTCTTCCGCCACATTCTGGTGAATCGCGTTATTGGCGAAGCGGGTGAGGGCATAAGAGGTTGAGGAGACCGTGGCCTCGGTTTCATCGGCCGTGGAATACTTCAGGACTTTGTCGAAAACTTCTTCCGCGCGTTGTCTAGTCAGGTTCATTGAGTCATTTAGCCGTTTAGCATGCAACGACGAAATTAGAAAATCGAAACTCGAAATTCGTGGACCTGCATCGAATTTCGATTTTCCAGTTTCGAGTTTCGCTCTTTACTCCGGGTACGCCACTCCCACCTGCACCTTGCGGAAGCGTGCTGGTGAGGCTCCATGGCCCGTGCCCATGGTTTGCATCGGCTGTCCCTTACCGCAATTGGGCGTTCCCCACAGCGTCCAGTAATCGGGGCCGCAAATGGCGTCGCAGGAATTCCAAAAGTCGGTGGTAATGCCGCCGTAGCTGGGGTTCTTCAGCATGCGGGTCTTCTTACCCCCGCGAATCTCCCATCCGATTTCGGTGCCAAACTGAAAGTTGTAGCGGCGGTCGTCGATGGACCAACTCCGGTTGGTCTCCATATAAATGCCATTGTCGGTATCGGCAATCAGGTCTTCCGGCTTCCAGGTTCCGGGGAGAATGCTGACGTTCGTCATGCGAATTAGTGGGATGCGATTCCAGCTTTCCGCGCGCATGGCGCCGCTCGACCGTTTCAAGCCGACGGTGGAAGCGGTCTCGCGTGAGCTCAGGTAACCCACGAACAGGCCGTCCTTGATGATGGGCGTGCATTGGGCGGGAACGCCTTCGTCGTCGTAAGCAAAAGTGCCCAGCCCGGGGCCATGTGCAGGAGTGGCGTCAGCGACCACGTTGACAATGTCGGAGGCATATTTGAGCGTGCCCAGCTTATCAATGGTCAGGAAGCTCATCCCGGCGAAGTTGGCCTCAGTGCCCAACACGCGGTCCAGTTCAATGGGGTGGCCGATGGACTCGTGAATCTGCAAGCCCAATTGCGAGCTGTCGAGAATAATGTCCTTCTCACCTACGGGGCATTGATCAGCCTTGTGCAATGCCACCGACTCCTCAGCCACGCGGCGCGCGTTCTCCACCAAGTCGAGTTCCTGCACCAGCTCATAACCTTTATTCTGATACTGACCGCCGAAGGAATTCGGATAGGAGCGCCGCTGGATCTCAGTGCCGGCAAAGGAAGTGGCCACATATCCCGTGCCTGTTTGGGTCTTCAGTTGATAGATTTCTGATCCCAGGCTGGAAAGGAAAAGTTGCTCGACGCGGCGGAAGTCCATGGCGGCCTCGGCCAAGGTCACCCCCGGCACACTGCGCAGTTCCGCGTCGATCTTCAGCATGAGTTCCAGGCAAGACGATGTGGGGACGGAAAACGGATCGATGCGGCAAGGCGCCGCCCAGTGATCGACGATCTTTTTTTCCGGAACAAGATGAATCTTATGTTTCTTGGTCAGGGCGCTGGCAAGTGCGATCTCCACGGCCAAAGCCGCCGCCCGATCGACGTCGGCGTGGGTCATCATATCGGTGGAAGCAAAACCCCACCCTCCCCCGGCAATAACACGGATGCCCAATCCCAGGGACTGCGACTCCCTTACCTGGGAAATTTGCCCATTTTTGGTGGAAAGGTAGCGCTGGCGGGTATCAAGGACCCTTACCTCGGCGTATGTGGCCCCGCGAGCAACCGCGGTGTCCAACGCCCACGTAGCGAATTCTTTCATAATTTAGCTATCAGCTCTCAACAATCAGCTCTCAACTACACGAAACGCCGGGCATTAGCCCGTACGGATTCAAATGATGACGTCACTTCCGGCGATCAGCCGCCAACCCGCCCCTTTCGGTAGAAGTCCTGGCTGAAAGCTGATCGCCGATAGCTGAAAACTGTTTTTCTACGTGCCTTCCGACCACGAGGCAAGATACTTCGCCTGCTCGGGTGTCAGGGTATCGATACCGACGCCCAAGGATTGCAACTTGAGCTTCGCTACCTTTTGGTCAATGTCCGCGGGAACCGGGTAAACCTTGGCTTCGAGCTTCCCGGCGTTCTTCACCACATACTCGGCGGAGAGGGACTGGTCAGCAAAGCTCATGTCCATCACCACGGCGGGATGGCCTTCTGCCGCTGCCAGATTGATCAGTCGGCCTTCGCCCAACAGGTAAATCTTCTTCCCGCCCTTCAGCGTGTACTCATCCACATATTCGCGCGTCCGGCGCTTGCTGACCGCGAGTTCTTCCAGGGCCGGAATGTCAATTTCCACATTGAAGTGGCCGGAGTTTGACACCACGGCGCCATCCTTCATCAAGGGGAAATGCTTCCTCGCAATCACGGACTTGTTCCCCGTGACCGTGATAAAGACATCTCCGAGCTTCGCCGCTTCCGTCAGAGGCATGACACGGAAGCCGTCCATCACCGCTTCCAGCGCTTTGGTGGGATTGATTTCGGTGATGATCACATCAGCGCCCAAACCTTTGGCGCGCATGGCCACACCGCGTCCGCACCAGCCGTAGCCACAGATTACCACGCGGCTGCCGGCAAAAAGTATGTTGGTGGCGCGAAGAATTCCGTCCAGCGTGGACTGACCCGTACCGTATCGGTTGTCGAAGAAATGCTTGGTATCGGCATCGTTAACAGCAACGATGGGAAACTTTAATACGCCGTCGTTTGCCATGCTGCGCAGGCGGATGACGCCGGTCGTGGTCTCTTCCGTCCCGCCCAAAACTCCCGGCAACAAATCCTGGCGCTTGGTCAGGATCATCGTGACCAGGTCAGCGCCGTCGTCCATGGTGATCTGGGGTTTGTGGTCGAGCGCGGAAACGATGTGGGAATAATAGGTTTTCTTGTTTTCGCCTTTGATGGCGTAAGTCGGAATTCCGTAATCCTTCACCAGGGAAGCGGCTACATCATCCTGGGTACTCAAGGGGTTGGAAGCGCACAGTACCAAATCCGCGCCGCCATCACGCAAAGTAATGGCAAGGTTCGCGGTCTCGGTGGTGACGTGCAAGCATGCGGAAATCCGCACGCCTTTTAGCGGGCGTTCCTTAATGAAACGCTTGCGGATCATCTGGAGTACGGGCATCCACTGATTGGCCCACTCGATTCGCAACTTGCCCTTGGCGGCAAGCTTCAAATCCTTTACATCGCCAGCTAGTTTTTTGGTTGAAGCCATTTATAGTCCAGCCTCTTTCTTCAGGATTGCAGCCTTGTCGGTCTTCTCCCACGTGAAGTCGGGGTCAGGACGGCCAAAGTGGCCATAAGCCGCGGTTTTCTTGTAAATGGGTCGCAGCAGGTTGAGCGAGTCAATAATCCCTTGCGGCGTTAATTTAAAGTGCTTGCGAATCAGGCTTTCGAGTTGGGATTGGGCGATGCGGCCAGTGCCAAAAGTGTCAACCATGACGGAAACAGGTTCGGCAACACCGATGGCATAAGCAAGCTGCACTTCTGCATGGTCGGCAATCCCCGCCGCCACAATGTTCTTGGCAATGTAGCGCGCCATGTACGCTGCCGAGCGATCGACCTTCGTTGGATCCTTCCCGGAAAAAGCTCCGCCGCCATGATGGGCCGTGCCGCCGTAGGAGTCCACGATGATCTTGCGCCCGGTGAGGCCGGAGTCGCCGACGGGCCCGCCGGTAACAAAACGTCCGGTGGGATTGATGTGGTACTTGGTCTTGGCGTCAAGCAAATGGGCCGGGATGACTGGCTTAATGACACACTCCAGCACCCCTTCGCGCAGGGTTTCGGTGCTGACGCTTGCCGAATGCTGGGTGGAAACAACCACCGCATCCACGCGCACGGGCCGGTTGCCATCGTACTCAACGGTAACTTGTGATTTGCCGTCCGGACGCACGAAATCGAGGATCCCTTCGCGCCGCACTTCCGCCAGGCGCAAGCAGAGCTTGTGCGCCGTCATGATGGGGAACGGCATCAACTCTTCCGTCTCGTTACACGCATATCCGAACATCAGCCCCTGGTCACCTGCTCCACCCGGGTTCACACCCTGGCTGATGTCAGGACTCTGGCGCGTCAGGTTGACGATGACCTTGCAATTTTCAGAGGTGAAGCCGCCGGCGGGATCGGTGTAACCAATTCCCAGCACGGTTTCACGAACGAGCTTTTCGATATCGGGTTTGGCCGACGTTGTGATCTCGCCCGCAACATAAACGGACTGGTCCTTCACCATGGATTCGCAAGCCACACGTCCGCGAGGATCGGCGGCAAGGACGGCATCGAGGACGGCGTCTGAAATCTGATCGCAAATTTTGTCGGGGTGTCCTTCAGTTACGGATTCGGAGGTAAACAGATAATTACTTTTCGGCTCGCTCAATCAAGAGCCTCCTTCTAGTCAATTAGGAATTTTAGGGTCGGCACAAAAATCCAACGTAACATAGGCAAAACGAAAGTGTCAACGAATTCGAACCGTTATGGGCCTGAGTGAGCCGATCGGTCGGAATCAGGGTGCGAATGGCTCGGATGGGCAGCCGAAGCGAGCAAGCACCACAGCGTTAAATTCCACGATGCCATCAATAAACGGTAAAAGAGTCGCATACCAGGACATTTATGAACTGGCTTTAGCCCCCCGCCGCTGCGAGAGCAGGTAGGATTTGATGAACGGATCCAAGTCACCATTGAGCACACGGTCCGCATCGCCAACTTCAAATTTGGTCCGATGGTCCTTCACCAATCGGTACGGGTGCAAGACGTAAGAGCGAATCTGGCTGCCAAAGTCGATGTCGGCCTTGGACGCCTCAAGCTTGTCAGAAACCTGCCGGCGCCGCCGCAGTTCAAGTTCGTAAAGGCGTGACCGAAGCATCTTCATCGCCACTTCGCGATTGCGATGCTGCGAGCGTTCATTCTGGCACGAGGCCACGGTACCGGTGGGAATGTGCGTGATGCGCACCGCCGAATCCGTGGTGTTGACGTGCTGCCCACCCTTGCCGGAGGAGCGGTAAGTATCCGTCCGCAGGTCCTCAGGCTTAATATCGATGGTAATGGAATCATCGATTTCGGGACTGACGAAGACTGACGCAAAAGAGGTGTGCCGCCGTTGCGCGGCATCAAAGGGTGAAATGCGAACCAGGCGGTGCACGCCGCTTTCACCGTGCAGCAGACCATACGCATATTCGCCCGTCACCGTAAAAGTGGCGGATTTCAAGCCGGCTTCATCACCCGACTGGTAATCATTCATGGTGATTTTAAAACCGCGGGTTTCCGCCCAGCGCTGGTACATGCGCAGCAACATTTCGCCCCAATCTTGCGATTCCGTGCCACCCGCGCCGGGGTGAATCGTCATGATGGCGTTCAGGTGATCGTTGTCACCGCCTAAAAGCGATTCCGTTTCGAGCAGGTCCACCTCCTGGCGGAGCTTGTCGAGCTCGACGCGCAGTTCGGAGTCAATGTTCTCCCCTTCGCGCGAGAGCTCGTAATACGCTTCCATGTCGGCAAGACGGCGGGCCAACTTCTCGTCCGCATCCAGGGTTTCCGTCAGCCGCTTCCGGGCGGTCAGAATCCTCTGCGATGCTTCCTGATCCTGCCAGAATTGGGGTTCGGCGATTTGTACTTCGAGGGAGTCCAGTTCCTTGCGGCGTTGAGGAGCGTCAAAGAAAACTCCGAATGTCAGATGATCGCTTCTTGAGTTCGTCGAATTCGCGTTGTAGTTCTTCGGTCACAGGTACTCCTTAAAGAAAGTATGTAGCGGTTCTTCATTACACTCGCGCTCCCAAATTCCGGGACAGGCGCCCGACGTTCTCTCCGATTCCCAGCCATTGCACGGGAAAAGTCGCAGACTTCAAAAACGGAAGTCCGCGCTACGGCCTCATTCTTGCCGCCTTAAACGATGCGCCCAGGAGCATGATGGCCGCCACCACGGTGCACAACCAGGCGAAAGCATCTCCATGGGCCGTGTAAAACGTCTGCCGCGTCTCGAAGTTAAAGTACGCGGGCATGGCCAATTGCTGGTAGCGCGGGATTTCCTTCAGCACCCGGCCATAAGGATCTATGAGGGTTGTCAGCCCGTTATTGGTTGCCCGCAGCAGGTAGCGGTGATTCTCAATGGCGCGCAGCCGGGCCATTTCCAAATGTTGATAGGCGGCGGCGGATTCACCGTACCAGGCATCATTCGAAATATTCACCAGCACGCCCGCGCCGCCTGCCACAAGCTTCCGCGCGAGTTGGGGAATGATCGCCTCGTAGCAGATGAATACTCCAATGCCACCGCCGGGAGACTGGGCCACGGAGTAGCTGGAACCGGGGACGAAGTTCCCCACCTCGTCAGTGATCTTGTGCACCAACCCCGGTAGCGCCCAACCCGGCACATACTCGCCGAAAGGCACCAGATGAATTTTATCATACCGGGACACTTCGCGGCCGTCGGGATCCAGTGTGAAGGCACTGTTGGTGATACTTTCCCCCTTCGCATCAACGGGAATTATCGTATTCCCGATGACGAAGGCATGTGCCTGGCGCGCCATATCTTCCATGGCGTTGTGAAAAATCGGATCGCGAGTGAAGAAGAAGGGCGCGGGGTTCTCCGCCCAGATCAGCAAGGGAGGATTTAAGGAATTGTCGATTGTCGATTGCCGATTGCCGATTGAGGGAACGGCCTCGGAATTTTGGATTTTGGATTTTGGATTTTGGATTGGCGGAGTTCCGGTTGCCAACTCTTGAATTTTGAATCTTGAATCTTGAATCGCCAGCTCGGCGACGCTGAATTGAACGAGTTCCCGAAGCTTTGTGGCATCGCGCCAGGGCGTCCAAGCATCCAGCTCCGGCCCATCTAATGGCACGTTGGGCTGGACGAGAATTGCCAGTTCCTTCCCCGCCGCAGCAGGGGGCGGAGCCAGCCTCCATTGGGCAATGAGTAACAACCCAAGCCAGCCCGCCAGCACCAGTCCGGCCCGCGCACGCCGGGGAGAGATCCATACCCATGCCAGCAGGGCGCTGGTGGCCACGGCGAGGAATGAAAGGCCGTATACGCCAGTCACCGAAGCAATCTGCCGCACGCCGGGAGCCTGCACGGCATAACCCAGAAGGTTCCAGGGGAATCCCGTGACCAGGTACGTGCGGGCCAATTCCATCGGCATCCAAAGAAACGGGGTCAGCGCCAACGCCCATCCCGGGGAGCGGCGCGCGGCCCATCCCATCGCGAGGCCGAACCCACCAAAGAAGATTGAGTCAATGATGACGAAGAGAATCAGGACCACCACGGCCAATACCGGCGCCAGGTGCCCGTAGAATTCCATGACGGTCACGAACCAATAACAGCTTCCCGCGAAGAAGAAAGCCCCACACACATAACCCAATAGAAACGCATGTTTCAGCCGCTTCTCAACCGCCAGGGCGGCGAGCACGGGGAAGCACGCCACCCACACCAGGCCGCGCCAATGGAGCTTGGGAAAGCACGCCACGAGCATGAGCCCGCTCAGCGCGGCGGCGATTAATCGTGTGGAGGTTTTCGCAAGTAAATTGCGCATTGATCCTTTGGGAGGCCGGTGCGATTCGCGAGACGGCATCAAGCGGTTATCGATTCCTGTAACAAAAGTGGACCTTTCAATCTACTCCCGGAACAGGTTGATTCGAGTTCACACCCCTCGCCCCCCTGGGGGAGAGGGGGGACCGCAAGCCGGAGGGGGCCCCACGTTCTGCTTGTTGTGGGGGTGAGGGGGTTGGCACCAAGATAGGAATCGTGCGCCTGAGCCGTGGAAGCAAGTGAAAAGGCAAAGGTGAAATCTCTAAGCTTTGGCAATGTCTTGGTAGCCCCCGGAGTTCTTGACCCCCTCACCCGTCCCGCCCCGGCTGGTGAAGGCGCCGGTTGCGGGCCACCCTCTCCCCCAAGGGGGCGAGGGAACCGTCTTTCCTCGATCTCCGCTGGAAACAGGTTGGCGCGACCGCCAGCGTGAGAAATAACCCCAGCTTCCCCGCATAGCGAGCGCTTGTTCTGCATCTCGTTCCCAACTTGACGCGATCTATTTTGGACACGCGTGGTATTAAAGCACCCGTCGACGATAACCTGACGTCGCCCCTGCCGGGGCTCAGCATCCGTTCGTTTACGCTCTTTCCCACGGCTGGCTCGCCATGGGCTACAGGACAACGCCCGTTTCACGGGCTCCCGGGTACCGCTGACCGTTATTCTCGCGCCTATGGGCGGGACGGGCCTACGCCCGCCGAAGGGGCACTGGTGAAGTATAACCAACGTCGGCTTCGGCCCGCAGGCGGGTGAGGGGGTCAGTTGGGATCTCGTCAGACTATCTTGATCTCAGGCTGATTGAATTTAGTCACCAAGTACCACACTAGTGCATTTACGCAAACGATTGGAACACCAGCGACCAAATAGCCTTCCCATCCCGGCAGTTTATCTAACAACTGCTGCAGGAAAATAACGATGAAGGACCCCGGGAATAATAGAAGCCATCCCAGGAACAGGGGCGCAATGTTGCTGTGCACGTTTGCGAAAGAAGGCAGCATGAATCCCGCACATTGAACCGCACCAAATATGACCCAGAGTTTCCAACGCATACGGTCATGCCTTCGACGAGCGGGGACAGCTTCCCACTTCAGTCCCGTATCCAACGAGTTCAATCCAAAATCCAAAATCTAAAATCCAAAATCGTCAGTGTCTGACAAACGGCTTAAAGCCGTCCTGTTTGAGTTTAATGCGCGCCTTCTCCGCATCGTCGCGTGTCTTGAACGGGCCCACCAGCACGCGAAAAAGGCTATCATCCGAGTGGGAAGATTCCGGTGTCATCAGATATACCGGGTAACCCTTGCCTTTCAGGGCATTAACCATAGCCTCCGCGTCCTGCTTGGCGTGCAGCGCCACAACCTGCAGAGTTATCCCCGCTCCCACATCGCTTGGAGCAGGCGTGGCAGGCTTCGCGGCAGCCCGGTGGGTTTCAACTGGAGGCGCAACCTCTACGGGCTTGGCCGGGGCCGCTGGGGGAGTTGTTCCGGCTTCCCCGGGAGGAATCACCTCGGTATCAGGAGCCGCGTTGGAAGGGGCGTGGCCGACGCCTGCATCCGGGGGTTGGCCTTGTCCGGTGTCCGGCGGTGGGTTCACCGTGGGCGGAACAACTCCGGGAGTGGTAACAACCTCTGTAGACGGAGCCGAGTGGAGGCTGCGTTCGTTGCGCCCCACCAGGAATCCCGCCGAAAAGCAAACTGCCATTGTCGCAACACACACGAGAAAAATGAGGATTAAGACTCGCGCGGAATGGCTTCTTTCCTCATCTTCCCTTACCTCCGTTGCCACGGTGGTCCTCCTCGCATCCAAGGCGAAATGGCAAGTCTTCGCCCGGAATCCTTTGGTTATTTTTGCTCTTCCACAGGCTTCGCAGCCGCAACAGTCTTCCCCATCAGAGCCGTCAGCAACTCAACCGGAATCGGAAAAACGATCGTAGTGTTCTTCTCCGTGCCGATTTCCGCCAGCGTCTGAAGGTAGCGAAGGGTAATCGTGACCGGCTCACGCGCCAGTATGGACGCGGCTTCCGAGAGTTTTTCCGAGGCCTGGAATTCGCCGTCTGCATTGATAATTTTGGCGCGGCGCTCACGCTCAGCTTCTGCCTGCCGGGCCATGGCGCGTTGCATTTCCTGGGGCAAGTCCACTTGCTTGATTTCGACCTTGGTAACTTTGATGCCCCACGCTTCGGTCTGCTCGTCCAGAATCGTCTGCAGCCGCGCATTCAGCTTTTCGCGCTGGGAGAGCAGGTCGTCTAATTCCACCTCACCCAGCACCGACCGCAGCGTGGTCTGCGCCAGTTGTTCAATGGCGTAGCGATAATTCTCCAGTTCCAGGATGGCCTTCTGCGCGCTCAGCACGCGGAAGTACACAACGGCATTCACCTTCACGGATACGTTGTCACGCGTAATAACGTCCTGGGGAGGAATATCCCAGGCCACCACGCGGAGTGAAACACGGACGATTTTATCGATCGGCCAGTATACAAGAATAAGTCCGGGGCCTTTATCAATGGCTAAAACCCGCCCCAGCCGGAATACCACTGCGCGCTCATATTCGCGCAATACGTTCAGACAGGACGAAACCCAGAAAAAGATGATGACCGCCGCGACGATGTATCCCATAAGTAACTCCTCTCCGCATTCCTATGACTGAGGCATATCCAACTGGAAGTTCAAATGCACGCGGGAAGTAAACTCATTAGCTATCCCTCGCCCCCTTGGGGGAGAGGGTGGCCCGCAACCGGCGTTTTCATCAGCCGGGGCGGGACGGGTGAGGAGGTCACCCAAGAACCAGTTGCCACTTTGCATCACCGTTAATTAAACCATGTTGGCGCCGCTGTCCCTGCCAAGTCACTCAAAAAACCGCAAGCCAGTCTAGCGAGATTCCTTCTCCGGCTCAACCTCCAAGGTTAGGCCGTCGATCTTCCGTACGCGAACCCGGGTGCCTTTGGGAATCTCACTTCCGGCGCGGGCATCCCATATCTCCCCATGGACCAGGATCTTTCCCGCCGGCGCGAGCGCTGTCTGCACCACGCCCAGTTCACCGAGCATGCCTTGATCGCCGGTGACCGCTTTACGCTTCTTAGCGGCAATAACCAAACGGAGCAGGATAATAGAAATAAATGCCAATGGCAGCGCGACACTCAGAGCTGTGGGAAAGTGGATACGCGCTTCCGGCCAGGGCGATTTAACCAGGATCATCGCGCCCAACACCATCGCCAGGATTCCTCCGCCCGCCAGCACACCGTGTGAAGTCAACTTGGCCTCAAGCGCAAACATGACCAGGGCGGCGATAATCAGCAACACCCCGGCGTAGTTGATGGGCATGAAATTAAAGGCATAGAGCGCCAGGACTAATGAAATCGCTCCTGCTACGCCGGGCACCACCATGCCGGGATGGGTGAATTCAAGGTAAAGGCAAACCAACCCGATTGCGCCGAGAAGGAACGCAACGTTGGGGTCCGCCACCCAGACCAGGATGGATTCGATTCTTCCCATCGGGTAGGTCTCAACATCAGCATCAGCCAGGTGCAGCGTTGTGGTGGAACCGTCGAACCGCTGAACCGGCTTGCCATCATACTGCGCGAAAATCTCGCGGGGGGAAGGCGCCACAAAATCAATCAACTTGTCGTCCAACGCTTCCTTGTCGGTAAAGGACGAACTCTTGCGCACCGCGTCATCTGCCAGGGCCACGTTGCGCCCGCGTTTCTGGGCAATCGACCGAATGTAGGAAGCGAGATCGCTCTCAATCTTCTCGCTCATCGTCTTATCGGTTTGTCCCCCCATAAGGTCAACCGGATGAGAGGCGCCGGTGTTAGTTCCAGGAGACATCACCGCCAGATCGCCGGCAATCAAAACGAAGAAGCCGCCTGACGCCGCGCTGGCGCCACTGGGCGTGACATAGGTAATCACCGGGGCGTGGGACGCGTAAATCGCCTGCACCAATTCCTGCGTGGCGGTTACCAGTCGCCCGGGCGTGTTCAATTCCAAAATAATGGCGTCGGCATGCTGATCATTGGCGTAGCGGATTCCCCGCTCCACGTATTCCGCGCTCACCTGATGAATCATGGTGTCGAGCTTGATATCCACCACCAGAGGACGGGGTTGACCGGCGCGGAGCGGATTCGAAGGTAACGCGGAGGCAAGTATCGTTATCAGTAGGAGTGCGGGCCGTAGATATTTGGAGCTCAAGGCGCCTTCCTTACCGGCGGGGTTGCGGCTGGAATCTGCTGCATCAGTTGATCCGCACGGATGTTACCGGGGTCGAGATTGAGCGCCGCCTGCGCCTGCGCACGGGCCAGGTCGGGTTGATTCGTGGAAAGATACACGCGTCCCAATAAGACGTGTGCCTCCACGGAGTCCTGCAGTTTAAGTGAGGTCTGCAGTTCCACCACAGCTTCAGGATGTTTGCCTTCGGCTTCGAGTGCCTGGGCCAGCAGGATGTGCACCTGGGAGTCATCCGGCGACAGGGAAACAACTTCCTTCAGTTCGTGTTCCGCTTCGCCATAGCGGTTGGCCGCGAGAAACTTCTTCCCCTCTGCCAGGTGGGTGTCAATATGCTGCTGCCGCGAGGCGCCGGCCAGGTGATGCTCCATGGCATTGTGCAAAGTCAACTCCAGCAACCGGAACGCGCGGCCATCATAATTTTTCTTGAGCCGCGGCAAGGGGAGTACGTCGCCCGGCTCGCCGGCCGCCACCCCCACTTCATGCTCTGCCAGCCAGTCCAGTTCCTTTCGTTCCGCTGCCGTATTGCCCAACTTGCCAAAGACCACCACCAACAAGGTATGGGCCTCGGAATCCTCGGGGTTGGCTTGCACCGCTGCCTGAAGGGATTCCGCCGCCTCCGGATAGTGTTTCTCATACCACAGCGCCACCCCCCGGTTGAAGCAAAAATCCGCATCTGACGGATTGCTCCGGTAGGCGCGATCAAAATTCGCCAGGGCTTCGGAGTAGTGGCCGCGACGAGCCTGTAAGACTCCGAGATTATTGGAAACTTCATCGAGCGGCAGGGACGTCGCCAGAGTCTGAAAATCCTTCTCCGAGGCCTGTTCCCGCCCCAGGAAGAACTCATCAACCGCGCGGAGAAAGAGCGCCTCGGTATAGTTCGAGTCAGACTCCTCGATTTTTCCCAGCCATTTGGCGGAACTCACATAATCCTTGCCGTCAAAATAAAGCCGGCCCAGGGCGAAAGCAGCGCGATGGTCGGAAGGATCGAGGCGGTCTGATTCGGTAAAGAAATGCAGCCGGCTGGCGTCGTCAGTGGCCACCAGGCCGCGAACATAATTCTCAAAAGCATCCAGGCGGATATCGTGGAAACCCCGCCGGAAGTCGTCTTCATTGCCGACGGTGAAGCCCGGGTCGTGCGTGGCCAGCAACCGCCACACCAGCCGCGTCTGGAGATCCACCAACTCCGTCAAGTCTCCGGAAACTTCCAGGGGGGGCGAAAGCTTCAGCAATTTGACGTCGAGCAGCCGCGCGTGGACAATCATGCGGTTGTCAGTCACATTGAAATTACCCAGGATGGCCCAATCCACGCCCAGGGTTTGCGCCACCTTGAATTCGCTTGCCAGGGTCAGGGGCGCATCATTCGGCATTCCCAGTTGCAGGTAGGCGGCGTTGCGCTCGTCGCGGTCAAGGACGTAGTTGTCAGGTTGCGGGAGCCGGGAAGAAAGGACTTGGGCGAAGCTTTCCGAAATCCAATTCAAGTCGGCACGGGGGCTCAGATTTTCGAAAGGAAAAACAAGTAGGGATCGCACCTCTGACGAGCCATGAAGCTGCCAGGGGCAACATAAAAGGAGCAGAACAAGTCCGAACATTCTTCGCATGAGAACCTAATCCGACCCCATCATTATAGCATTGTGCGGGCCTCGGCCCACCCCACGTCCCGCACTCACTTCTTAATGGCAACGGGAGGATTCCGCATGAGTTCCACATATGCCGGGTATTTGCTGATCTTCTGGAAATCCGGATCCGATTCAATCTGCTCCCGGTCGGAAAATCCATCCTCGAGAGCGCGCCGCAGGTAGCGCACCGCAATCTCCGCGTTCCCCTTGGAAGCAAGGGCTTTGGCCATGTAGAAATAGTATTCCACATCGGTTTCACCGGCGTGGACCACCGTTCCCACCCCGGATTCAGGAGACAAAACGCTGGGATCAATACTGAGAGCGGTGCGATACTCCTCCCCGACCTGATCCCACTTTTTGAGCTTCAAATACGATGAGCCCAGGTTGATATGGAAAGAGGCAACATCGCCCTTTAACTTGATTGCCCGCCGGTAATAGGACACCGATTTCCCATATCTCTTCTCCATGAAGTAAACGGTGCCAATATTGTTCCACGCCTCGGCGAAATTCTTATCCGCATGCGTGGCATTGCTAAAGTCTTTCCGGGCGCGGGGGAATGCGTTCAACTGCTGATAGGCAATGCCCATCTTGTTCCATACCGCAGGATTATTGGAGCCCGATTCCTTCAGCGCCTTGTCATAATACGCAATCGCGCCGGCGTAGTTCTTTCTCGCCATCAAGACGTCTGCCCGCTGCTCCAGAGTGATCTCCGTGGGCCGAGTTTCGCCGGTGGATGGCGATCCGGCCGCTGGGGGTTCCTGGTCCGCGCGAATATGTGCCGCGGTTGCCGGCGCCGCTCCCCAGAAGGCCGCAGTCACTGCCAAAGTTGTGAAAGCAAATATGCCCGCGTGCTGTACCCGGGGGATCATAGGTGCTCCTCGGACGTTCGTGACTTGGAACCAGATCCTGAACTTCATCCCTCCGGCGGTGTTTTTTTCGGGGGCTCCGGAGGATTGGCTTGCTTGTCCTTGTCGCTCTTTCCTTTGAAAATCGAAAGGAACTTCTTCAGCACTCCGCCACTTTTCTGGCCGGGTTGCTGATCTGGGTTAGAGTTTGGGGGGGCAACAACCGTATTGTCATTTCCCGGCGTTGTGGTTGACGGCACAGTGGTGCCGCTGCCGGTGTGGAACAATCGGCTCAGAATTCCACCGCCGCTCGGCTGGGCTGCCTGCCCTTCCTGCGGTTCGGTTCCCTCGATAAAGTACTCATTGCCCACCGATACCCCCTCGTTGCCGCTGGGGAGAGTGGACGTCGTTTGTACGGGGACGGCAACGATTCCCGGCGGCGGTTCGAAGGACCGGGCATCGCGATATGCAGGGTATTGGGTGGCCAGCTTCATGAACTCCGTCCAGATGGGCAGCGCGGAATCCGCTCCGGGGAGTTTCAGCTCGCGGTCGTCGTCATATCCCACCCAGGCAATCGCCAGCAGGTTGGAGGTAAAGCCGGCAAACCAACCGTCGTGCGAAGTCCCCGTCTTACCGGCGGCGGGCAATCTGAATCCGCGGGAACGTGCCCCTGCGCCCGTGCCATTGTTGATGACGCTTTCCATCAAATTGACCATCAGGTAGGCAACACGTGGATCGAGCACCTGGCGGGATACCACGGAACTTTTCCAAAGCAGGTGGCCGGAAGCGTCGTTGACCGCCAGGATATACCGCGGCTCCACGTAGGTTCCGCCATTCGAGAAAGTGGTATAGGCGCCGGCGACTTCCAGAGGCGTCGCCACATACGCTCCCAGCGCAATGGCGGGCGTGGCCAGAAGACCGCGGTTAAACCCTGCCGCCAGCGCCAGATTGCGCACCTTTTCGTATCCCGCCATCTCGGCCAGGCGCACGGTGGCCACGTTCAACGAATACATCAGCGCTTTACGCAGCGTCACTTCCCCGAAATATTCCTGCTTGTAGTTTTCCGGTTCGTACGTCCGATCGCCGAACTGGAACGTGGTGGGCTCATCATTCAGCACCGTAGCCGTGGTAATGAGGGGTTGCGACCCGTCCACGCCGGAGTTCAGCGCTGCCGCATAAACGAACGGCTTGAACGATGATCCCGGCTGGCGCTTCGCCAGCGCATGGTTAAGCTGACTGCGGCCATAATCGCGCCCACCCACCATGGCCTTCAACCATCCCGTATGCGGATCAAGCACCACCAGCGCCAATTGCGGTTGCGAGAGATCGGGCGGCGGCGCATCCTTGGCAACTTTGGATTTGTGCAAGCGCTTGTCAACTTCCACCATGCCGGTATTGATTGCTGTTGAAGCCGCCTGCTGCACATCCATATCGAGCGTGGTGTAAATCCGGTAGCTCTGCGAAAGCAGATCCTTCTCGGAAAACTGCTCGAGCAACTGGTCTTTCACCATGTCCACAAAGTAGGGAGCCTGGGTGCCCTCCACGTTGCGCATTACCACGCCCAAGGGCGCGGCGGAAGCCTTTTCCGTCTCCTGAGGTGTGAGCATGCCCTGTTCCATCATGCTTCTCAGGATAAAGTTGCGCCGCTCCAAGGCCCGCTCCGGATACTTGTAAGGCGAATAAATATTGGGCCCGCGAATCATCCCCGCCAGCAGCGCGGCCTCCGCCGCCGTCAGGCTGCCCACGTCCTTGTTGAAGTAGGCGCTGGCGGCTTCCCCGAAGCCATAGATGGAAAAGCCTCCGCGCTGACCCAGGTAGGTCTGATTGGCAAACAGCTCAAAAATCTGTTCCTTGTTCAGCCGTTGTTCCAGCAGCAGGGCTAGGAAAACCTGGGTTATCTTGCGGGTAAATTTGCGCTGGGGAGTGAGCCCAAAGATGTTGCGTGCCAGCGTCATGGTCAGCGTGCTTCCGCCCTGCATGATTTCGTCCGAACGGAAGAAATCATGGATACCGGAGGCCACGATGCGGTACAGGTTCACCCCATGGTGAGTGAAGAAACTGTGATCTTCCGCCGCCACCACAGCGTCGATGACCGTCTTGGGAAGATCCTGGTAGCGCACCAGCCGCCGTTTGGTGCGGGAAGTATCAAACAGCGTGGTAATGACTTCCGGTTCAAGCTTGTAAGTCTGCAGCGCCCCGGTGCCGCCAAGCGAAGTGATGGAGGTTATGCGTCCATTGGCAAACTCCAACGCTGCCGGGCCTTCCGCGAAATCGTCACTGGCAAAGAATGAAGATAAGCCCGGCCGGATTTCCAGGCGATTGCCCTCCCGCCGGTAGGTGCCAACGTTGGACCCGCCTTCCGTCTCGGCGTAGAGTCCCTTGCGCAGGCGGGCTGCCACGTCGTCCGGCGTGATGGCTTCACCGACAAACACCGGCGTGGGCGCGGCGAATACCAGCGAGGCATTATTGAACACGTCGCCGCTAAGACGGGCGTCGATGGCCCGCGAAAAGCGCACATAGAAGAAGATCAAGGCTCCCACCGCCAGCAGAAACAACAGCAGGGCCGCGCCCAGCAATATTTTTTTGTTTTTTCCCCAGAAGGATGTCCGAAAGCGCAAGAATCCCCCACGGTTCCCTGCTCCGTGAGAGCCTCGCGATGCCGAAGATGGACGGACAGTCACGTTTTATATTGCCCGGTTTTCAGATGAGGGGGTGAAATGGAGCTGAAGCGTGTACACCTTCAAATCCACGGGGGCGATGTAATCGATTTTGACACTGACCTTGACCGAAGTAGCCTCCACCGTCACATTGTCTTCGACAATGGGAAGGCCCAGATCCTCGGCCTTGGCCAGGATGTTTTTTCGCACCGCATCCGCCGTGGCGTGCTGTGTCACCCAAAAAGGTGTCTGGTTCTGGATGTAATCTTGAAGTTCGTAGTTGTTGACGTAAACGGGAATGGTCTTGACGCAGGCAAAGATCACCGCCGCGATAAAGGCGAGGGCAAGAATCGCCTTCAAGGTTATCTTTCCGGACTCAGACCGCCGCATCGTGTCCCTCGTACCTTGTAGAACCCCCAAGAGCTTATCTCCCTTGCATTTCCAGCAAACTGGAGACAACAGATTCCAGCTTAACATCCTGTATTTGCTTTGTCGAGCGACGGAAGATCTCCGCCAGCCCCTGTTCAAATTTGCGTTTGCCGATCGTCACGCGGTAGGGCACGCCAATCAGGTCCGCGTCCTTGAACTTGACCCCCGGCCGTTCGGCGCGGTCGTCAAAGAGCACGTCCAGGGATTTTGCGCGCATCTCCTCGTAAAGCTTTTCCGCAGCTTCGCGCAAGCGCGCGTCGTCCATGTTGGCAGCCGTCAGGATGACGTCAAAAGGAGCAATGGCCGCGGGCAGGAACATGCCATCACGATCGTGGTTCTGCTCCACTGCCGCGCTCAGAATGCGCTCCACGCCTATGCCGTAGGAACCCATTACCAGCGGAACCTCGCGGCCGTTTTCATCGAGCACGCTGGCGTGCATGGCCTGGGAGTAACGGCGCCCCAGCTTGAAGATGTGGCCCAACTCCACCGAAACGCTGACCCGCAGCGGCTTTCCGCATTTCTTGCAATGATCACCGGCGGATACCACGCGCAAATCGAAGTATTCAGGGGTAAAGTCGCGTCCGGGCGTTACGTTGCGCAGGTGGGTGCCGTCCTGATTGGCGCCTGTAATCATGTTGCGACGCCCTTCGAGCGCCTTGTCAGCAAGAATCCTGACGCCTTTCAATCCCACCGGACCCAGTGAACCCAGGTGCGCCCCCAGCAGCGCCAGGGCTTCTTCCGGCGTGGAGGGGCGGAACGCGTCGGTGCCCAGCGTGGAGGCCAGCTTGGTTTCACTCAGCGTATGATCGCCGCGCAGCAGGATCAGTATCGCCTGGGCATCCACAACGTAGACCAGGGTTTTGATCATCCGGTTGCCATTCTCACCAGTGAACTTAACCAGGTCATCGATGGTTTTTTGCCCCGGGGTCGCAAAGGGCTCCGGCGCCGCGTCGCCCGCGATGTCCTCCACCGGCGGCGCGTTCCCTTCCGCTTTTTCCAAATTCGCCGCGTAGCCGCAATCGCAGATCGCGATCAGGTCCTCGCCCGCGTCCGTGGGAGCGGTGAATTCATGCGAGTGGGTCCCGCCCATCGTTCCCGAGTACGCTTCCACAATCACGTACTTGATCCCGCAGCGGTCAAAGATGCGGCGATACGCGTCGTAATGCTTGTGGTAGCTTGCGTCCAGGCCGGCGTCGTCAATATCAAACGAATACGAATCCTTCATCCAGAACTGCCGCAGCCGCAGCAGTCCCGACTTGGGGCGCGGCTCATCGCGGAACTTTTCCTGAATCTGGTACCACATCTGCGGAAGTTGCTTGTAGGAGCGCAGTTCCCCGCGCGCGATGTTGGTCATTTCCTCTTCGTGGGTTACGCCCAGCACCATTTCATGATCGTTGCGATCCTTAAACTTGAAGATCGCCGGGCCGTAGGCGGTGTAGCGTCCAGACTCTTTCCAAAGCTCGGCCGGGTTCAGCGCCGGCAGATAGAATTCCTGCGCGCCAATGGCGTCCATTTCCTGGCGGATAATCCCCATGATCTTCAGCAGCGACCGCTGCGCCAAAAAGAGATGAGCGTATACACCGGCGGCAACCTGGCGGATGTAGCCTGCCCGCAGCAACAGGCGATGACTGGGAACTTCTGCTTCCGCGGGATCTTCCCGCAAGGTGGGAATAAAAGCCTGACTCCAACGCATGATTTCGACCTTTCGTGGTTTAGAGCTGTCAGCGCTCAGCTTTCAGCACTCCGCCGGCAATCCAGTGTTCCCGCTGAGGGGTGATTACGGGCGGCTGAGGACCATACATTCGAATCCGTCATTGTTGAAGATACAGCCACAGATTGTCAAGGAAGGCGCGGGCGGCTCGGCCGTGGAATGGGCATCTTCACCCCACTGCTGTCCAAATTAGCAGACGCGCCAAGTGGACCACGCGGGCCCGCGGTCAGCCATCATGAATTCGACATCGAAACCAAGAATACATTTCCCCTCGCCCCCTTGGGGGAGAGGGGGGACCGCCAGGCGGAGGGGGCCCCACGTTCTGCTTGTCGTGGGGGTGAGGGGGTCTTTGCCAAAATGGAATTCGTTTGGGAGACCCGCAAAAGCCAGGCAAAAGGCAAAAATAAAATGCCCTCAGAGTCGACAGGATCTCAGAAGGCCCATGAGTTTTTGACCCCCTCACCCGTCCTGCCCCGGCTGATGAAAACGCCGGTTGCAGTCCACCCTCTCCCCCAAGGGGGCGAGGGATA